>CALWYI010000120.1 GCA_944385715.1 uncultured Oscillospiraceae bacterium
GCGGCTGCCCAGGTAGTGGTAGGCGTAGTGGTAGCAGGCCAGGGGGACGGTGAGGATCATCCCCAGCAGGAACCCCGCCATGGCCAGGTGCAAAAGCCCCGGGAAGGGGGCGATGGTCCGGCTCTCCACCAGGACCCGCTGCCCGCCTACCCAGTCGTAGAGCCGGTTGCAGGCGTTGGAAAACTGATAGGAAAAGGACGCCAGGCTCCACAGGGCCCCCACCACCAGCCCGCTGACGGCCCACTTCATTTCCACCCACCAGTCCAGGCCCGGCGGCACCTGCCGCCCCATCCAGCGCGAAAAACTATTCCCAATCTTTGTCATCCACGCCGCCCTCCTTCCATGCTCTCCGCAGCATAAGCAGCTGCCATCCGGTCATCAGGGCAAACAGGGTAACCATGCCCCAGTCCAGGCCTGCCGCTCCCGGCCCAGTCCCATAGCTCATCAGGGACAGTGTCAGGACGACAAGTGCCACGATACTCTTGCTCCTGTTGCGCTGGTAGTAGCCGAACATGGCGGTGGTGAGGCCCAGGGTCAGGAAAAAGGCGAAGGCCCGGGCCCAGCGGGACACATCCGCCAGGGGCAGCAGCCCATGGAGGAACCCGGAGCGGTAGAAGGCCAGGAAGGCGGACTGTCCGCTGACATAGGCCGTGTCCAGGGTCCCAGCGTACCACAGGCAAAACCCCAGGGCCAGGGCCGCCTGGACCGCCCACAGCAGCAGGAAGCACAAGGCGTTGTACCCGCCCTCCCAGAGCACCGCCGCCTCCTCGCTGATCCGCAGGCGGCGGAGGGTGTAGCCCTTCTTCCCGCCCCGCAGCTCCGTGCCGCTGAGGAGCAGCAGCACGAAGAGCAGCGCCAGGGCGATCCGGTAGGCCCAGCTTATCTTGCCAAAGTCAAAGAGGTCCTCCACCGGGGCGGGACAGGTCTCGTCGTCCATGACAGCCCGGGTGAGCCCCCGGGACATAGCCCAGGCAAATAGGGCCGTCTCCGCCGCCGCCATCACCGCCAGCAGGGCCATTACTTTTCCGATGGTCTGTCTGGCCGCCAGGGCCAGCACCGACAGATGTTTGTTCATACTTCCTCACTTCTCCTCTCCGCCTCGTCCCACAGCCGCTCCAGAAGGCCCCGGGCCTCCTCCCGGGACACCCCCATCCGCCGGATGGCCTGCACCAGAGCCAGGGCGTCCTCCTCCAGCAGCTGTACCCGGATGGCCTCCGCCTCCGCCGCCGTGACGGCGATGAAGCTCTTGGCCCCCATCCGGGACTGGAGCAGGCCCTCCTCCTCCAGCAGGCGGCAGGCCTTCTGGATGGTGTTGGGGTTCACCCCCAGCAGGGCCGACAGCGCCCGCCGGGAGGGGAACTCGTCCCCGTCGGCGATGGTCCCCGCCACGATCCCCGCCTTGATGAAGCGGATGATCTGGCTGTAGATGGGACTGCCCTCGGCGAGAGAAAACCGGTCAAAGGACACCAGCGCCATCTCTCCGCCTCCTTTCAACTGTATTAGTCAAGTAGTACGGTCAACTGTATTATATAAGTAATACGGTTCTTTGTCAACCCCCTGCTGCCGCCCAGGGAAAAAATGGCGGCGGTTCTTGACAAACTGCCCAGTTTTGACCATTCCGCCCGCAAAAGTTATGGACAATTCATACACTTCATGGTATACTGTACAATTAACAAACCCGCCGTTCCCACCCGGAACGGCTCCACCGATACCGACAAAGAAAGGATGGTTCTGCATGGCAACGGAGAGCTATACCGGCAAGATCAACCGCAAGCTCAACAAGAAGCTGCGGATCGTGGAGGTGGCCGCCGGACGGCAGAAGGCCGACCTGGTGCTGAAGAACGCCGCCTACGTCAACGTGTTCACCAATGAGATCTGCCACGGGGACATCGCCGTGGCGGAGGGGCTCATCGTGGGCATGGGGACCTACTCCGGCGAGCAGGAGGTGGATGTGGCGGGCAAGATCGTCCTGCCCGGCTTCCTGGACGCCCACATCCACCTGGAGAGCACCATGGTCACCCCCCGGGAGTTCGTCAAGGCGGTGCTGCCCCACGGCACCACCACCGTGGTCTGCGACCCCCACGAGATCGCCAACGTCATGGGTACCGACGGCATCGAGTACATGCTCCAGGCCACCGAGGGTCTGCCGGTGGACGTGCGGTTCATGCTGCCCTCCTGCGTACCCGCCACCCCCATGGACGAGAGCGGCGCCGTTCTGGACTACCGCACCATCGACTCCTTCTACGACCACCCCCGGGTCCAGGGGCTGGCGGAGATGATGAACTTCCCCGGCGTCATCGGCGCGGACCCCCAGGTGCTGGAGAAGATCGTGGCCGCCCAGGCCCACCACAAGAAGATCGACGGCCACGCCCCGGACATCAAGGACAACGACCTCAACGCCTACATCGCCGCCGGGGTCTACTCCGACCACGAGTGCCACGACCCCGCCGACGCCATCGCCAAGCTGGAGCGGGGCCAGGTCATCATGATCCGGGAGGGCACCGCCGCCAGGAATCTGGAGGCCCTGCTGCCCCTCCTGACCCCCCAGTACGCGGACCGGTGCATGTTCTGCTGCGACGACAAGCACCCCAACGACCTGCTGGAGAAGGGCCACATCGACTACAACATCCGGGAGGCCATCCGCCACGGGGTGGAGCCCATCCTGGCCATCAAGGTGGCCTGCCACCACGCCGCCCGGTACTACCTCCTCAACAACCGGGGCGCCATCGCCCCCGGCTACCTGGCGGACTTCGTCATCATCGACAACTTCCAGGACTTCACCATCGAGAAAGTCTACAAGAAGGGCGTGGAGATGTTCGACGGCAGGACCGTCCGGGACTTCCCCGCGCCGGAGATCGACCCCTACCTGGCCCAGAAGGCCCACGACACCTTCCATGTGGCCCACCTCACCGCCCAGGACTTCGCCGAGCGGCGGCCCCGGGGCATCATCGGCATGGTGCCCGGCGAGATCGTCACCGAGGACCAGGGCTACAGCGACCACATCGACGTGGAGTGGGACATCCTGAAGATCGCCGTCATCGAGCGCCACAAGAACACCCGCCACATCGGCATCGGCTACCTCCAGGGCTACGGCCTCAAGTCCGGGGCCATCGCCACCAGCGTGGCCCACGACTCCCACAACATCATCGTGGTGGGCACCAATGAGGAGGACATGGCCGCCGCCGCCAACCGGATCGTGGAGAACCGGGGCGGCATCGTGGTCATGGACAAGGGAGAGGTCAAGGGGGAGGTCATTCTCTCCATCGCCGGCATCATCAGCGAGGACACCCTGGAGAACGTGAACCGGGATCTGGAGAATGCCAAGGAGGCGGCCTTCGCCCTGGGCGTCAGCCGGGGCATCGACCCCTTCATGACCCTCAGCTTCATGTCCCTGCCCGTGATCCCCACCCTGCGCCTCACCACCCGGGGCGTCATCGACGTGATGACCCAGCAGTACATCTGATTTGTCGGGAGGTGCCCTATGAAGCGGAGCTCCTTTCTCCCCGTCTATATTCTGGCGGTGGTATGCAGCTTTCTGGCCGCCGCGACAGGCTTCTGGCTGCTCAGCAGCCTCGCCCCCGCCCAGCCGGCCCGTATCCTGTGCGGCTTCCTATTTACCGCCGCGCCGGTCCTCACCCTCCTGCTGCTGCCTCTGGCAATGAAAAAGGAATAGCCTCCCTCCGCAAAAAGCACCCCTCCGGACTCCCATCCGGAGGGGTGCTTTGCCTGTTGTGTTCTCAGGTCCGCAGGGTGGCCCGGAGCCGGTCCGGTTTCAGCAACAGGTCCAGTCCGTCGGCAATGGAGGTAACCACTACGTCCGACTTGCCCACCAGGGACCCACAGCAGCCCTCCCGGCCCATGACACAGACAGAGAGGGCGCAGGCCTCCGCCATCTGGAGGTCGTTGAAGCCGTTGCCCATACAGGCCACGCCCTCCCCCAGCTTCTCCGCCACCTGCCGCTTGATGGCTCCCACGTCTGTTGTGGGGTAGGTCAGCACCTCCACCGGCAGCCCCGCGCAGGCCGCGGCGGCAGTGCCGTGGGTGTCGGCGGTGACCACATAGATAGAAAGGGATCGGCTCAACACCTCCAGCCGCTCCGCCACCCCCTCCGCCAGTCTGCCGTCCTCGGCAATGGTGCCGTTGAAGTCCAGCAGCAGGTGCCGCAGCACCAGGTCTCCCCTGCCGGGAATCGATATGGTCAGCATAGTTTCCTCCCTCTGCGGCTGTTCGCGCCGCTTTCTCGCTGGCTGCATTATAGCCGCTTTCCCCGTTGGCCGTCAAGGGCGGCCGTTTTTTGCCGGTTTTGTCCCTCTGGAAAGGCCTCTCTCCGGAGCAAAAAAGCCTTTGTGCATTTTTTTGGCGGCTGCTCCGCGCGGCTCTTCACCCTGGACTTTTTGACTCCGCACTTTTTCCTGCATATCGCTGCATAATTTGAATTTTATCATTCACTAACTTGCAGAAATTTATATTATGCAAGTTTTCATTCGTCAACTATACAAATTTCCTCTTTCAGCTCAATTCCTTATTCACAAAAAAAACAGGTTGTGCTACACTCAAGGCATCATAATTGACAGGAGGAGGTCCTTCTCCTGGGATATTTACGATCGGAGGAAACGGGAACATGGTAGAAGTGATCAAAAAGGGGGCCTATCTGACAGACGGGAAGATTGTCTGGGCGGAGGACCTGCCCGGCGGAGAAAATCCGGACCTGGCCCGGGAAAAGACCATTGCCTACTCCATCCTGCGCGCCCACGACAAGAGCCGGGACGGCAAGAAGATGCGCCTGAAATTCGACGCCCTCATCTCCCACGACATCACCTTCGTGGGCATCATCCAGACCGCCAAGGCCTCCGGCCTTACGAAATTCCCCATCCCCTACGCCATGACCAACTGCCACAACAGTCTGTGCGCGGTGGGCGGCACCATCAACGAGGACGACCACGCCTTCGGTCTCTCCGCCGCCAGGAAATACGGCGGCATCTACGTCCCCGCCAACCAGGCCGTCATCCATCAGTACGCCCGTGAGCGGCTGGCCGCCTGCGGCGGCATGATCCTGGGCAGCGACTCCCACACCCGCTACGGCGCCTACGGCTGCATGGGCGTGGGCGAGGGCGGCGGTGAGCTGGTCAAGCAGCTGCTGGAGAACACCTACGACGTGGCCGCCCCCGAGGTGGTGCTGGTCTACCTCACCGGCAAGCCCCCCAAGGGCGTGGGGCCCCAGGACGTGGCCATCGCCCTGGTGGGCGCCACCTTCCCCAAGGGGGATGTGAAGAACAAGGTGCTGGAGTTCGTGGGCCCCGGCGTACAGGAGCTCTCCGCCGATTTCCGCATCGGCGTGGACGTGATGACCACCGAGACCTCCTGCCTGACTTCCATCTGGGAGACTGACGACACCATCAAGGCTTACTACGAGAACATCGGCCGGCCCGAGGCCTTCCGGGAGCTGAAGCCCCAGGACGGCGCCTACTACGACAGCGTGGTGACCATCGACCTGAGCAAAATGGAGTGCATGATCGCTCTGCCCTTCCACCCCTCCATCGCCTACACCATCCATGAGCTCCAGGCGGACCCCCAGGGCATCCTCAGCAAGGTGGAGGAGGCCTGCAACAAGCAGCTGGGCGGCAAGGTCGCCATGGACCTCCGCCACAACATCGTGGACGGCAAGGTCACCTGCGACCAGGGCGTCATCGTGGGCTGCTCCGGCGGCATGTATGAGAACA
>CALWYI010000121.1 GCA_944385715.1 uncultured Oscillospiraceae bacterium
GTGGCGGCGGCGGTGGCCGCCTTCCGGGACAAGAAGATCAACCGCATCATCCTCACCCGGCCCGCCGTGGAGGCGGGGGAGCGGCTGGGCTTCCTGCCCGGCGACCTCCAGAGCAAGGTGGACCCCTACCTGCGGCCCCTGTACGACGCCCTCTTTGACATGCTGGGGGCGGAGACCTACCAGAAGTACCTGGAGCGGGGCAATATCGAGGTGGCGCCTCTGGCCTACATGCGGGGCCGGACCCTGGACGACAGCTTCATCATCCTGGACGAGGCCCAGAACACCTCACGGGAGCAGATGAAGATGTTCCTCACCCGTATGGGCTTCAACTCCAAGGTGGTCATTACCGGCGACGTGACCCAGATCGACCTGCCCGCCGACAAGACCAGCGGCCTCAAGGAGGCCATCCGGGTGCTGAAGAACGTGGAGGGCATCGGCATCTGTGAGCTGACGGACCAGGACGTGGTCCGTCATGTGATGGTCCAGCGGATCATCAAGGCCTACGACGACTACTATAACAATAACAGCCGGGGCAAGCGGAAGTAGCGGAGCGGGGGCTGCGCCCCCGGAGGGCTGATGCGCCCGTCGCCGGGCGGGCGGGAACGAAACTGGGGCCAGCGCGGCCCCGGACCTCGGTTCTTACTAATGGGGCCTCCCCGGCCCCAAACCCCGGGTGACTTTTGTACGCACAAAAGTCACCAAAAGGCGCTGGGGAGACCCCAGCCCCCCTCTTTTTGCCCAATCGGACACCATCAGATTTGCTGTTGCCCTGCCACTGAAATACCTTTCTTTGGGATCTGATCTCTACTGGGTTGCGCGTCCGGCTTCGGCTGACGCCCTTTTGAAGGGATAGATGTATCTATCGTCGCATATTGAGAAAAACGCCTCAGCCCGAGGGCCGTCAGGCGAAGTGGGACATGCACTGCACCGGTTACGAGGAGGCCGACGGCCTTGCAGAAATTCAGTGGCTGCCCGGTATCAGTCCTGATACTGACCGATTGGACAAACAATGGGGGTCCGGGGTCACCCCGGCGGTTTTTCCGCCCACTTTTGGGCGTCCAAAAGTGGGCCCGCCGGAGGCAAGCCGGGGTTCCGGGCCGGGCAGGCCCGGGATGATGAGGGCCCCTTTGGAAGCACCCAAATTTCAGCTACCGCAGAGAGAGCGATCAAAAGGAGAACACCACCATGGCGAAACGACACTATATCCCGGTGACGGCGGACGTGCCGGGGGCGGCCAGCGAGGGCAACTGCCCCCTCATCCGCCGGGCCATCCGCACGGCCCTGGCCTTAGAGGGGGTCACCGCCCCCTGTGAAGTGGACGTCCTGCTCACCAGCGACGAGGGAATCCATCAGATCAACCGTGACATGCGGAATGTGGACAGGCCCACCGACGTCCTCAGCTTCCCAGAGTTCGACCTGACAGCCGGTGAGCCGCCTCAGGCGGAGGACCAGGACTTGCTGGACCCGGCTACGGGACTGCTGCCCCTGGGGGACATGGTGATCTCCATGGAGCGGGTGAAGGCCCAGGCCAAGGAGTACGGCCACACCAACCGCCGGGAGCTGGCCTACCTTACCGTCCACTCGGTGCTGCACCTGCTGGGCTACGACCACCTGGACGAGGGCCCTGAGAAGGCCCGGATGAGAGAGCGGGAGGAGGCCGTCATGGCGGAGCTAGGCATCTCCCGGTAATTGCTTGTACATAGGAAAATTTATCGCGGTAAAAGTGTTCAACGCCGCGTATGAAACAAAAGAAAGTTGAGGATCATCTACTATGAACGAAATCAAAAAGACGGCCATGATCGCCATTGTGGGCCGGCCCAACGTGGGCAAGTCCACCCTCACCAACGCCCTGGTGGGGGAGAAGGTGGCCATCGTCTCCAGCAAGCCCCAGACCACCCGCAACCGCATCTGCGGCGTGGTGAACCGTGAGAACACCCAGTTTGTGCTGCTGGATACCCCGGGTCTCCACCGGGCCCGGACCAAGCTGGGGGACTATATGGTGAAGGTGGTCCGCCAGAGCGTGGCGGACGTGGACGGCGTGTGCCTCCTGGTGGAGCCCATCGCCAAGATCGGCGCCCCGGAGCAGGCTTTGATTGACCGCATCAGGGAGGAGCAGCTCCCCGCCGTGCTGGTCATCAACAAGATCGACACTGTGGAAAAGCCCCAGCTGCTGGAGGTGATGGCGGTGTACGCCGCCGCCTGTGACTTTGACGCCATCATCCCCATCTCCGCGGAGAAGGGGGATGGGCTGGACATCCTCCTGGACCAGCTCCAGAAGTACGCCGCCGAGGGACCCCAGCTGTTTCCGGAGGGCATGACCTCCGATCAGCCGGAGCGGCAGATCGTAGGGGAGATCGTCCGGGAAAAGCTGCTGCGGAACCTGGACAAGGAGATCCCCCACGGCACCGCCGTGGAGGTGACGAAGTTCTCCGAACGGGACAGCGGGATCATCGATCTGGATGTGACCATCTACTGCGAGAAGGCCAGCCACAAGGGCATTATCATCGGCAAAAACGGCGAAATGATCAAAAAGATAAGCAGCCACGCCCGCCAGGACATCGAGCGCTTCATGGGTACCAAGGTCTATATGGAGACCTGGGTGAAGGTAAAGGAAAACTGGAGAGATAACGTCAATTTTATCAGAGACGTGGGCTACCGGGAGGACTGACGGCGGGGTGGTAAATTCCCCCGCCACAACTTCCCACGGATGCCCCGCCCGCCGCCTGCCCACCATAGGAGCGGGAGGCGGAGCGTATGGATGAGCGATTCTGGAAGCTGTTTCAGGAGACCGGCGCGCCGGAGTTTTACCTGATGTACCGGGAGGAGCGCCGGGGCGATACCGACGGGGCGTGAGCGCCCCCTACATAGAAGAAGGAGTGCCATGGCCAGAGAGCGGACAGTGGTAAAGGGAATCGTCCTGCGGGGCGTGGATACCAAGGAGAGCGACCGGATCCTGACGGTGCTGACAGCGGAAATGGGCAAGGTGGCGGTGGTGGCCAAGGGGGCCAGGAGCCGCCGCAGCCGGATCACCGCCGCCACACAGCTGCTGGTCTACTCCGACATGGTCCTCTCCGAGAGCCACGGCTGGCAGATCCTTAGCGAGGCCAACACCATCGCCCTCTTCGACGGCGTGCGGCAGGACGTGGAGCTTCTGAGCCTGGGGAGCTACTTCGCGGAACTGACAGAAGCGGTCACCCTGGAGGGGGCGGAGTCCGGGGAGATACTGAGCCTCCTCCTCAACGCCCTATACGCCCTGGGGGAGCTTCACAAGCCTCCGGAGCAGGTGAAGGCCGCCTTCGAGCTGCGGCTCATGTCCCTGGTGGGCTTCGCCCCGCTGCTGGACGGCTGCGCGGTGTGCGGGGAGGAGGACCCGGCGGAGCCGGTGCTGGATATCCGGGGGGGCGTCCTCCGCTGCCGCCGCTGCGGCGGTGAGAACGCCCTGTCCCTGACGCCGGGGGCCCTGGCCGCCATGCGCCACGTGGTCTACGGGGAGGCAAAGCGCCTCTACCGCTTCACCCTCTTCCCGGAGGACCAGCGGCGGATGAGCCTCGCGGCGGAGTCCTATGTCCGGGCCATGCTGGAGCGGGACTTCCGCACCCTGGACTTCTACAAGTCTCTCCGGGGGGCCATGCCCGCCCCGGAGCGGGAAAAACCATAGACAAACTGTAATATTTTGCCGAAGCGCTACGGACTGTATTGAAAAATGGCGGATCTGCCCTGCGGGGAGCGCCCCATACAGCGCCGGGTGCTTCAGGAGAAGAAAGCTATGAGCGAATTATTTGACAAATCCATCCGCACCCTGGAGCTGCCGGCCATTCTGCAGATGCTGGCGGACCAGACCAGCTGCGAGGCCGCCCGGACCCGGGCGCTGGCCGTCGCACCCTCCACCGACAAGCAGGAGGTGGAGCGGCTCCAGGACGAGACCGACGCCGCCCGGGAGATGATCGGCCAGCGGGGCAGCCCCGCCTTCTCCGGCATCAAGCCGGTGGCGGAGAGCCTGTACCGGGCGGACCGGGGCGGCGCCCTCAACACCCGGGAGCTGCTGGACATCGCCGGGGTGCTGCGCTGCGCCCGGCGGATCAAGGACTATTGGGGGGACGGCGGCGGGAAAAAGACCGCCGTGGACCATCTCTTCAACTCTGTCAAGGGCAACCGCTTCCTGGAGGAAAAGATCACCACCGCCATTCTGGAGGAGGATGTGATCGCCGATAACGCCAGCCCGGAGCTCTCGGATATCCGCCGCCACAAGCGCAACGCCGCCGCCAAGGGCCGGCAGATCCTCCAGAAGATCATCTCCTCCTCCAGCTACAGCAAGGTGCTCCAGGAGGCCATCATCACCCAGCGGGACGGCCGGTTCGTGGTGCCGGTGAAGGCGGAGTTCCGCAGCAGCATGCCCGGCCTCGTCCACGACGTCAGCTCCAGCGGCGCCACCATCTTCGTGGAGCCCATGGGGGTGGTCCAGGCCAACAACGAGCTCAAGGAGCTGGAGGCCAAGGAGAAAAAGGAGATCGACCGGATCCTCCGCTCCCTCTCCGCCGAGGCCGCCGCCTACCAGCGGGACATCCTCTGGGACTACGACATGCTGGTGCAGCTGGACCTGATCTTTGCCCGGGGCCAACTGAGCTACAAGATGAACGGCAGCCGCCCGGAGATCCGGAAGGACGGCGCCATCACCCTGCGCCGCGCCCGGCACCCCCTGCTGGACAGCGCCAAGGCGGTGCCCATCGACGTGGAGCTGGGCCGGCGGTTCGACACCCTGGTGATCACCGGCCCCAACACCGGCGGCAAGACCGTGAGCCTCAAGACACTGGGCCTTCTCACCCTGATGGCCCAGTGCGGCTTCCACATCCCGGCGGACTACGGCAGCGCCGTCAGCGTCTTTGACCGGGTGCTGGCGGATATCGGCGACGAGCAGAGCATCGAGCAGAGCCTCTCCACCTTCTCCGCCCACATGGTGAACATCGTGCAGATCCTGGAGGAGGCCGACGGCCACAGCCTGATCCTCTTCGACGAGCTGGGGGCGGGTACCGACCCGGTGGAGGGCGCGGCCCTGGCCATCGCCATCATCCAGCACGTCCGGGAGAAGGGGGCCAGGGTGGCGGCTACCACCCACTACGCGGAGCTGAAGACCTTCGCCATGACCACCGAGGGAGTGGAGAACGCCAGCTGCGAGTTCGACGTGGAGACCCTGCGGCCCACCTATAAGCTCCTCATCGGTATCCCCGGCAAGTCCAACGCCTTTGCCATCTCCCAGCGGCTGGGGCTGGACCCGGCGGTGATCGAGACCGCCAAGGCCCAGATGGACAGCGAGTCCATCCGCTTTGAAGATGTATTGACCCAGCTGGAGGCCAAGCGCCAGAGCCTGGAGAAGGACAAGGACGAGGCCGAGCGGCTGCGGACCCAGCGGGAGGCCGACGCCAAGCGGGCCAGGGAGTTCCGGGAGCAGATGGAGCGGGCCAAGGAGAACGCCCGCACCCGGGGCGAGGCCGAGGCCCGGCGGATCATC
Organism: uncultured Oscillospiraceae bacterium; assembly: GCA_944385715.1. Classification (GTDB taxonomy): domain Bacteria; phylum Bacillota; class Clostridia; order Oscillospirales; family Oscillospiraceae; genus Pelethomonas. The sequence goes on from CALWYI010000121.1 coordinate 5,507, forward strand.
CGGGAGGCCCGTGCCCAGGCGGATCAGGTCATGGCGGAGCTGGACCAGCTG
>CALWYI010000122.1 GCA_944385715.1 uncultured Oscillospiraceae bacterium
TGCGCCTCAACGACGACGGCAAGACCGTGGCCGCCGCCGACTGCCTGGTGCCCGGCATCGGCGAGATCATCGGCGGCAGCCAGCGTGAGGAGCGGCTGGATGTGCTGGAGCGCCGGATCCAGGAGCTGGGCATGAAGCCCGAGGACTACTGGTGGTACTGCGACCTGCGGCGCTACGGCTCCTGCCGCCACGCGGGCTTCGGCCTGGGCTTTGAGCGGATGGTCATGTACCTCACCGGCGTGAGCAACATCCGGGACGTGCTGCCCCATCCCCGCACCGTGGGCACCGCCGATTTCTAAGAAACAGCAGCAGAGGAAACACAGAAGATGAAAAAGCCTTTTGTAACGAAAGAGCAGCTGGAGGATATGGTCAGGCAGTACCCCACCCCCTTCCACCTCTACGATGAGAGGGGAATGCGGGCAAACGCCCGGCGGGTCAACGCCGCCTTCGCCTGGAACCCCGGCTTCAAGGAGTACTTCGCCGTAAAGGCCACCCCCACCCCGGCCCTGCTGAAGATCCTGCGGGAGGAGGGCTGCGGGGCGGACTGCTCCAGCCTCACCGAGCTGATGATGGCGGAGAAGTGCGGCTTCAAGGGCCATGAGATCATGTTCTCCTCCAACAATACCCTGGCGGAGGAGTTCCAGCTGGCGGATAAGCTGGGGGCCATCATCAACCTGGATGATCTCACCCATGTGGACTTCCTGGAGACGTCCCTGGGGGGCCGGGTGCCGGAGACGGTGCTCTGCCGCTACAACCCCGGCGGCGTGTTCACCCTGGGGGAGAGCAAGGAGGGCTTCCAGGTCATGGATACCCCCGGCGACGCCAAGTACGGCATGACCCGGGAGCAGCTGGCGGAGGCCTTCCGGAAGCTGAAGGCCAAGGGCGTCAAGTACTTCGGCATCCACTCCTTCCTGGCCTCCAACACCATCTCCAACGAGTACTATCCCACCCTGGCGGGGATCCTGTTCCAGCTGGCGGTGGAGCTCCAGAAGGAGACGGGCTGCCACATCCGGTACATCAACCTCTCCGGCGGCATCGGTATCCCCTACCGGCCGGAGCAGGCGGAAAACGACATCGCCGTCATCGGCGCGGGGGTCCGGCAGAAGTTCGAGGAGATCCTGGTGCCCGCCGGCATGGGCGATGTGGAGCTGTGCAGCGAGCTGGGCCGGTTCATGATGGGGCCCTACGGGTGCCTTGTGACCCGGGCCATCCATGAGAAGCACATCTATAAAGAATATATCGGGGTGGACGCCTGCGCGGCGGACCTGATGCGGCCCGCCGTCTACGGGGCCTACCACCACATCACCGTCATGGGCAAGGAGGACGCCCCCTGCGACCACCAATACGACGTCACCGGCTCCCTATGCGAGAACTGCGACAAGTTCGCTGTGGACCGGATGCTGCCGAAGATCGACATGGGGGACCTGCTGGTGATCCACGACACCGGGGCCCACGGCCACTCCATGGGCTACAACTACAACGGCAAGCTCCGCTCCGCGGAGCTGCTGCTCCGGGAGGACGGCTCCGTGGCGCTGATGCGCCGGGCGGAGACCCCGGAGGACTACTTCGCCACCGTGGTGTGGTAAGAGATAACCAAGCGGCAAAGAGGGCCGCCCCTGCAGGGGGCGGCCCTCTTGGTTTGTCCCGTCGGGACGAAGTCCCGGCGCGGCGGCCTACAGCCGCCGGTCGATGCCGCGGCTGGTCATATACTCGTAGACAAAGGGGGGCACCAGGTGCTGCCAGGGCTTCCCGGCGCGGATCAGGTCCCGGACCTCGGTGCCGCTGGTGAGTCTCTCGGCGTCGGTGCGCTGCCACATGACCTCCACATCGCAGCCCAGGCCCTCCAGCATGGCCTTCTTCTCCAGGCTCCACTGGTCATAGAGGGTCATGTAGAACCTGGCCTCCCGGGGCACATAGTTGAAGAGGAGCTCCGGGCAGTTCACCGGGAAGGGGACAATGTCAAACTCCTCCCGGGGCACGCCGCTCTCCAGCAGAGAGCCCCGAATCATCTCATAGCGCTCAAAGTAGGTCAAAGGGTTGGCGGACTGCTGGGAGCGGTGGGGGCTGGCGCTGTTGAAACGGGTGACGGTGGCGTCGGGGTTGGAGATGCCGACGATGAGCCGCCGGCACCGGGCCTTCCCCGCCAGCAGATATTCCATGTGTCCCAGGTGGAGCATCTGAAAGCGCCCGTGGATGACGCCGATGGGATCGCTCATAGGGGTTCCTCCTCTCCGCCGGGCGGCGGATCAAGATTTTTGGGGGCCAGAAGCGGACCGGCGGATCAGCCGATGTCGCCCATGCGAATGGCGTCGGAGAGCTCCTTGGCGTAGTAGGTGATGAGCATGTCCGCTCCCGCCCGGAAGATACTCAGGGCGGTCTCGCACATGACCCGGTACTCGTCAATGAGTCCGGCGGCGGAGGCCGCCTTGATCATGGCGTACTCCCCGGACACGGAGTAGGCGCAAAGGGGCAGCTGGAAGGCGTCCCGGCACTCCCGGATCACATCGAGATAGCTCAGAGCGGGCTTCACCATCAGGATGTCGGCCCCCTCGGACACGTCCAGGGCGCACTCCTTCAGGGCCTCCCGGCGGTTGTGGGGGTCCATCTGGTAGCCCTTGCGGTCCCCGAAGGAGGGGGCGGACCCCGCCGCCGCCCGGAAGGGGCCGTAGAAGGCGGAGGCGTACTTGGCGGAGTAGGCCATGATAGGGGTCATGGTAAAGCCGTGGTCGTCCAGCGTTTTGCGGATGGCGGCCACCCGGCCGTCCATCATGTCGCTGGGGGCCACCATGTCCGCCCCGGCCTGTACGTGGCTGAGGGCGGTCCGGGAGAGTACCTCCAGGGTTTTGTCGTTGTCCACCTCCTCACCGCAGAGGATGCCGCAGTGGCCGTGGTCGGTGTACTCGCACATGCAGACATCGGTGATGACGTGGAAGTCGGGGCAGGCCGCCTTGATGGCGCGGACCGCCTGCTGCACCACCCCGTCCTCCGCCCAGGCGGAGGAGCCGCAGGCGTCCTTCCAGCCGGGCAGGCCGAAGAGCATGCAGTGGGTGACGCCGTGGGAGAGGCAGTCCTCCACCGCCTGGGTCACGCTGTCCAGGCCGTAGTGGTTCTGCCCCGGCAGACTCTCAATGGGCCGCACGCCGGAGAGGGTCTCGTCGATGAAGATGGGGTAGATGAGGCTGTCGGAGGACAGCCGGGTCTCCCGGCACATCCGGCGCACCGCATCGGTGCGGCGCAGGCGGCGGGGACGGTTGGTGAGATTCATAGTACAGCAGCTCCTGATAAAAGATCGTGTCGGGCCGCGGCATCCGCGGCCAGGTCCGCCAGGGCGTCGATGGCGGCCTCCCGGGCGATTTCCACGGCAATGCCGTGCTTCCGGGCCTCGGCGGCGGTCTGCTCCCCGATGCAGAGCCCTGTGACGCGGGAGAGGTCCGCGCCGTCGCCGATGGTGGAAAGGAGCCCCTTTACCGTGGAGGCGGAGGTGAAGGTGACAAAGGGTACCTCCCCCGCCTCCAGGGCAGCCCGCAGGGCCTCAGAGCGGGGATTCTGGTACACCGTGCGGTACACGGCGACGTCGTCATAGGAAATGGCCCGCCGGTCCAACGCCGCCGTCAGGGCGGGGGAGCCGATTTCCGCCCGGAGGATCAGCACTTTCCCGTGGGCGGGGAGGCCCTCCCCCAGGTGGGCCGCGTCGTAGACCGGGGGGATGTAGTCGGCGGTGAGGCCCATGGCCGCCAGGGCACGGGCGGTGCCGGTACCGATGGCGGCCAGCTGCACGCCGGCAAGGTGCCGGCTGTCCTTCCCCATCCGATGGAGCTCCGCCCGGAGGGCCTCCACCCCGGCGGGACTGGTGAACACCAGCCACCGGTAGTCCGCGAGACGCGCCAGGGCGGCGGCCATGGCGGGGCAGGGGAGGATGGGCGCCGTCTCGATGCAGGGGTACTCCCACACATCCGCCCCCAGGGCCCGCAGCTTCTCCGACAGGGTGCCGACCCGGTCCCGGGGCCGGGTCACCAGAATTTTCTGTCCCAGAAGCGGCAGCTTGTCAAACCAGCACAGCCGGGGGGCCAGGGCGCAGACCTCTCCCACCACGATGATGGCGGGGCTGTGGATGCCCATGGCGGCGGCGCGCTCCGGCAGGGTGGCCAGGGTGGCGTCGCACCGGCGCTGGGCGCTGGTGGTGCCGTTTTCCACCATGGCGGCGGGGGTGTCGGGGGACATGCCCGCCTGGAGAAGACCCTCCACGATGGCGGGCAGGGCGGTGACCCCCATGAGGAAGATAAGGGTGCCCTTGGTCCGGACCAGGGCCTCGAAGTCGATGGCCAGGGGCTTGCCCGCCCGCTGGTGGCCGGTGATGATGTGGACGGAGGAGCAGTAGTCCCGGTGGGTCACCGGGATGCCCGCGTAGGCGGGGGCGGCGATGGCGGAGGTGACGCCGGGGATCTCCTCAAAGGGAATGTCCCGCTCCGCAAGGCCCTCCAGCTCCTCGCCGCCCCGGCCGAACATAAAGGGGTCGCCGCCCTTGAGCCGCACCACGTTGTGTCCCGCCAGGGCCTCCTCCAGGAGGATCTGGTTGATCCGGTGCTGGGGCACCTTGTGGCGGGCGGCCTCCTTGCCCACGTCGATGGTCCGGGCCGTCGGCGGGATCATGGCGAGAATGGCGGGGCTCACCAGCCGGTCGTAGACCACCACCTCCGCCTGCTCCAGGGCCCGGCGGCCCTTCAGGGTCAGAAGGCCCGGGTCCCCCGGGCCCGCACCGACCAGTGTTACTTTACCACACATTGCGCCCCCTCCTTCAGCTGACGGGCCAGCTCAGAAGCCAGAGCGGGCCCCTCCCGGCGGTGGCCGGAGATGGCGCCCCGATAGAGCTGATTTGCCGCGTCCACGTACATGCCGGTGATGGTGATGGCCTCCCCCTCCACCGTGGCGTAGGCCGCCACCGGGGAGGAGCAGCCGCCGTCCAGGGTGCGGACGAAGGCCCGCTCGCTGCAGGCACAGTCCCGGCTGTCGGCGTCGTCCACGCAGGAGAGCAGAGAGCGGTCAAAGTCCCAGCGGGACTGCACCGCCAGGATGCCCTGCCCCGCGGCGGGGAGCATCTCCTCCGGGGAGAACACCCGGCTGATCCGGTCCTCCAGGCCCAGCCGCCGAAGGCCCGCTCCCGCCAGGATCAGCGCAGAGAACTGTCCCTCGTCCAGCTTCCGCAGCCGGGTGGGTACATTGCCCCGGACCGGGGCCATCCGGGCCTGGGGGTAGAGGGCCTGGAACTGGAGGCAGCGCCGCAGGCTGGAGCAGCCCACGGGCCTGGAGAAGTCCATCTCCGTCTGCCCCGCAGGCAGCACCAGCACGTCCCGGGGGTCCTCCCGCCGGGAGAAGGCGACAAGGGGCAGCGCCGGGTCCTCCTCCATGGGGAAGTCCTTGCAGCTGTGGACCGTGAGGTCCACCCGGCCCTCCCGGAGGGCGTCGGCGTGCTCCCTGTCGTTTTGGTCTTT
>CALWYI010000123.1 GCA_944385715.1 uncultured Oscillospiraceae bacterium
TGCCCAAGCTGGAGGACGACCTGCTGGTGAAGCTGTGCGCCGTGATCCGGGACCCCGTCACCACCACCGACGAGCTGATCCCCTCCGGCGAGACCAGCTCCTACCGCTCCAACCCCATCGGTCTGAGCGAGTTCGCCCTCAGCCGCCGGGTGCCGGAGTATGTGAGCCGGTCCAAGGCGGTCCGGACCCTGGAGGAGGCCCGGGAGGCCGGGAACGTCCCCGCCGAGGTGGCCGAAGTACTCCGGAAGGTGGGCGGTGACGCGGCCCACACCACCGTGGGCTCCTGCGTGTTCGCCAACAAGCCCGGCGACGGCTCCGCCCGGGAGCAGGCCGCCTCCTGCCAGAAGGTGCTGGGGGGCTTCGCCAACATCTGCTACGAGTACGCCACCAAGCGCTACCGCTCCAACTGCATTAACTGGGGCATCGTCCCCTTCACCCTCCCCGAGGGGGTGGAATTTCCCTATGAGGACGGCGACTGGGTATATGTGAAGGGCATCAACCAGGCCATCGCCGACGGCGTGGAGGACATCCCCGCCCAGGTTATCACCGCTTCCGGCGACGTGAAGGACATCCGGCTCAGGTGCGCCGGCCTCACCCCCGACGAGCGGCTGATCCTCCGGGAGGGCTGCCTCATGAATTACTATGCTGCCGGATATGGCAAGGATTAAACCTTTACAGAGAGAAGGAGACAATCTGACGATGGAAAAAATCAGAATGACCACCCCCCTGGTGGAGATGGACGGCGACGAGATGACCCGGATCCTGTGGCAGATGATCAAAGACAAGCTGATTCTGCCCTTTGTAGACCTGAAAACCGAATATTACGACCTGGGACTGCTCCACCGCAACGAGACCAGGGATCAGGTCACGGTGGATGCCGCCAACGCCACCAAGAAGTACGGCGTTGCTGTAAAGTGTGCCACCATTACACCCAACAAGCAGCGCATGGAGGAGTATCCCCAGCTCACGGAGATGTGGAAGAGCCCCAACGGCACCATCCGCTCCATTCTGGACGGCACCGTGTTCCGCTGCCCCATCTGCATCGACGCCATCCAACCGGTGGTGAAGAACTGGAAAAAGCCCATCACCATTGCCCGTCACGCCTACGGCGACGTGTACAAGAGCGTGGACTTCCACACCGAGGAGCCCGGTGAGTGCACCATGACCTTCAAGGGCGTCTCCGGTGAGGAGCACACGGTCTGTGTCCAGAAGGTGGATGGCCCCGCTGTGTGGCAGGGGGCCCACAACAAGGACAAGTCCATCCGCTCCTTCGCCCGGGCCTGCTTCCAGTATGCCATCGACACCAGGCAGGACCTGTGGTTCTCCACCAAGGACACTATCGCCAAGGTCTACGACGGCAACTTCAAGCGGATCTTTGAAGAGGAGTTTGAGGACTACAAGGCCAAATTCGAGGAGCTGGGCCTCACCTACTTCTACACCCTCATCGACGACGCGGTGGCCCGGGTCATCCGCAGCGAGGGCGGCTACATCTGGGCCTGCAAGAACTACGACGGCGACGTGATGAGCGATATGGTGTCCACCGCCTTCGGATCTCTGGCCATGATGACCAGCGTCCTGGTGTCCCCCGACGGCACCACCGAGTATGAGGCCGCCCACGGCACCGTCACCAAGCACTACTACAAGTACCTCAAGGGCGAAAAGACCTCCACCAACCCCATGGCCACCATCTTCGCCTGGTCCGGCGCCCTGAAGAAGCGGGGCGAACTGGACGGCATCGCCGCCCTCACCGCCTTCGGTGAGAAGCTGGAGGAGGCCTGCTTTGACACTCTGAACGCCGGGATCATGACCCGCGATCTGGTGGGCCTGGTGGAGGAGGGATTTACCGCCAGGGCGGTGACCTCCGAGGAGTTTCTGGACGCGGTGGCCCAGCGGCTGCGGGAGAAACTGGCGTAATACAGTACCCTTCGAGGGACGGGAGCGCGCCCCGTCCCTCTTTTCCGTCAAAATTAATTGTATACATCAAATACATACAACACAACTGGAGTTTTCCGCAAGGAGGAACCGCAATGGATCTGGTTAAAACCGCCATGGCCGGCACCATGGAGTCCGGCGATATCATGGTGACCATCGAGCCCCGGACAGCCGGGGGAATCACCCTGGATCTCACCAGCAGCGTCATGCAGCAGTACGGCCGCCGGATCGAGGAGGTCATCCGGGAGACCCTGGGAGAGCTGGCGGTGGAGAACGCCGCCGTCAGCGCCGTGGACAAGGGCGCGCTGGACTGCACCGTCCGGGCCCGGGTCAGCGCCGCCGCCTTCCGCTGCGCCCAGGCGGAGAACGACCACTGGGAGGTGCGGAAATGATGGAGAAGCGCTATGCAAAGGACCGCCTGCGCCGGAGCATGATGTTCGTTCCCGGCAACAACCCCGGCATGATCGCCGACGCCCGGATCTACGGCGCGGACTGCCTTATGTTCGACCTGGAGGACTCGGTGGCATACACGGAGAAGGACGCCGCCCGGTTCCTGGTCCACAACGCCCTGAAAACTCTGGATTTCGGCAAAAAGGAGATCGTGGTGCGGATCAACGATCTCTCCAGCGGCCTGGGGATCAGGGATCTGGAGGCCATTATCCCCGCCGGCGTTCACGTGGTGCGCCTGCCCAAGACCGACAGCGCCCAGGACGTCATCGACTGCGAGAAGGAGATCGCCCGCATTGAGGCGGAACACGGCATCCCCGTGGGGGCCACCGGCATGATGGCCGCCATCGAGAGCGCGGGCGGCGTGCTCAACGCCCGGGAGATCGCCCAGGCCAGCGGCCGCCTTATCGGCATCGCCCTGGGGGCGGAGGACTACGTCACCGACCTGAAGACCACCCGCTCCGACGGCATCGAGCTCCTCTTCGCCCGCAGCATGATCCTCAACGCCGCCCGGTCCGCCGGTATTGCCGCCCTGGACACCGTCTACTCCGACGTGAACAACGAGGAGGGCTTTCTGGAGGAGGTCAATCTGATCCGCAAGCTGGGCTTCGACGGCAAATCCGTCATCAACCCCCGGCAGATCGAGCCCCTCCACCACACCTTCGTCCCCAGCGAGAAGGATCTGAAAAAGGCCTACGCCATTATGGACGCCATAGCGGAGGCCAACGCCCGGGGCAGCGGCGTGGCCAGCCTCAACGGAAAGATGATTGACAAGCCTGTTGTCATCCGGGCCCAGCGGCTCATCGCCCTGGCGGAGGCGGACAACACTGTGGAGGAGGAATAAGCCATGGATGATCTGAAAAATATCCCGCATATCGAGGAGATCAACCACCGCGGGCTCTTTGCCGGCGTGCCCCCCAAGCACACCGCCACCTTCCAGGAGCGTACAGCCAGCCAAAACAAGGTCCTGCCCAGCCTGGAGGCCGCTATCCGGGCCACGGGGCTGCAGGACGGCATGACCATCTCCTTCCACCACCACTTCCGGGGCGGCGATCACGTGGTCAACCAGGTGGTGGACGCCCTGGCCAGAATGGGCTATAAAAATCTGACCCTGGCCGCCAGCTCCCTGGCCGCTGTACACGCGCCCCTGATCCAGCACATCAAAAACGGCGTCATCACCCACATCGAGACCTCCGGCCTCCGGGGAGATCTGGCAGAGGAGATCTCCCGGGGACTCATGGACTGCCCGGTGGTGTTCCGCAGCCACGGCGGCCGGGCCGCCGCCATCCGCAGCGGAGAACTCCACATCGACGTGGCCTTCCTGGGAGCCCCCTCCTGCGACCCCTACGGCAACGCCAACGGCTACAGCCGGGACGAGGACGACGCCATCGCCTGCGGCTCCATGGGCTACGCCCGCACCGACGCCAAGTACGCCGACAAGGTGGTGATCCTCACCAACCACCTGGTCCGCTACCCCAACGCCCCCTGGGCCATCCCGGAGTACGACGTGGACTACATCGTGGTCATGGAGGACATCGGCGACCCCAAGGGCATCATGTCCGGCGCCACCCGGTACACCAAGAACCCCAAGGAGCTGCTTATCGCCCAGACCGCCGCCCAGGTCATCGACGCCGCCGGTTACTTCTACGACGGCTTCTCCATGCAGATGGGGTCCGGCGGGGCCTCCCTGGCCGCCGCCCGCTTCCTCCGGCAGATGATGCTGGACAAGGGCATCCACTGCCGCTTCGCCCTGGGCGGCATCACCGGCCAGATCGCCGCCATGCACGAGGAGGGGCTCATCGACCGGATTCTGGACGTACAGAGCTTTGACCTGGACGCGGCGCTGTCCCTGCGGAAAAACCGCTTCCACCACCAGATCGGCGCCACCTACTATGCCAGCTTCCTCTCCGCCGCGGCGGTGGATCAGCTGGACTTCGTGATTCTCTCCGCCCTGGAGATCGACACCAGCTTCAACGTCAACGTCCTCACCGGCTCCGACGGCGTGATCCGGGGGGCCATCGGCGGCCACCCCGACACCGCGGCGGGGGCCAGCCTGTCCGTGGTGGTGGCCCCCTTGACACGGGGCCGCATTCCCACTATCATTGACCGGGTGAACACCATCGTCACACCCGGCGACGTGGTGGACGTGGTGGTGACGGACCAGGGCGTGGCGGTAAATCCCCGCCGCCCGGAGATCGCCAAGAAGCTGCGTCGGGCAGGCATCCATGTGTACACCATCCAGGAGCTCAAGGACAAGGCGGAGGCCCTGGTGGGCAGGCCGGACCCCATCCGTTACACCGGCCGGGTGGTGGGCGTGGTGCTGTACCGGGACAACACCATCATCGACACCATCCACCAGATTGACGAGGGGCCGACGGAGTAAATGAGGATCTCGGCGCAGCCAACACACCCAATGGTCACACCCTGTAAAATTTTCTTTGCCTGCTTTCTTTTTCAAAAGAAAGTAGGAGAAAAGGAGCCCTATGCGCGAGATCACATTACAAGAGGTCCTGGACGCCCGGGAGGCCCGGGCCGCGGCTCAGCGGCGGCTGCTGGACAGACACCGGCAGCCCCTGCTGTGCCTGACCATGAATATCGCCGGGCCGGTAAAGCGATGGGGCACAGTGGACCTGGCCTTCCGGGCGGCGGAGGCGGAGCTGGACCATCGTCTGGCGGGACATATCAAAGAAAAGGCCTTAACAGACGCCGCCACAGGGCTGGAGGGCATCTGGGCCTGCGACATCCCCGCCCCGGAGCTGAAAGAGCTGGCCATGGAGCTGGAGAGCCGAAGTCCTGCGGGCCGGCTGTACGACCTGGACGTCATCAGCGCCGACGGCGGCAAGCTCTCCCGACCGACGCCCCGGACCTGTCTGGTCTGCGGCGGGCCGGCCGCCCCCTGCGCCCGGAGCCGTGCCCACGGCCTGGATGCCATTCTGGCGGCCACCCATGCCCTGCTGGACGGCTTCGCGGCGGACTACATGGCGGAGACGGCGGTCCGGGCCCTCACGGACGAGGTGGATCTGACCCCCAAGCCGGGGCTGTTGGTTTTTTAATGTTACGGCGCCCACCGAGACATGGACCTGAAGATGTT
>CALWYI010000124.1 GCA_944385715.1 uncultured Oscillospiraceae bacterium
GGCCCGGATGAAGCCCCGCTCGAAGTCGGTGTGGATCTTGCCGGCGGCCTGGGGGGCCTTGGTGCCGGCGGTGATGGTCCAGGCCCGGCACTCGTCCTCGCCGCTGGTGAGGAAGGAGATGAGACCCAGGAGGGTGTAGCTTGCCTTGATGAGCCGGTCCAGGCCGCTCTCGTGGATGCCCAGGTCCTCCAGGAACATGGCCCGCTCCTCACTGTCCAGCTCGGCGATCTCCGCCTCCAGCTTGGCGCACACGGGGATCACCTGGGCCCCCTCGGCCCTGGCCCGCTCCTCCACTCGCTTGTAGTAGTCCACGTTCTCATAGTCGGCGAAGCCGTCCTCGTCCAGGTTGGCGGCGTAGATCACCGGCTTGAGAGTGAGAAGGTCGCTGGTCTCGATGAGGGCGCGGTCATCCTCACTGCAGTTGTAACTGCGGGCGGACTTGCCGTCGTTGAGCCAGGCGAGGAGACCGGTGAACACCTCCACCTCGTGGAGGAACTTCTTGTCCCCCTTGGCGGCCTTCTGGGCCTTGTCGATGCGCCGCTCCACCATCTCCACGTCGGCCATGATGAGCTCCAGGTCGATGATGTCGATGTCCCGGATGGGGTCGGTGGTGCCCTCCACGTGGATCACATTCTCGTCGTCAAAGCAGCGCACCACATGGACGATGGCGTGGGTCTGGCGGATATTGGCCAAAAACTTGTTGCCCAGGCCCTCGCCCCGGCTGGCGCCCTTTACCAGGCCCGCAATGTCCACGAACTCGATCACCGCCGGGGTGGTCTTCTTGGGATGGTACATCTCCGTGAGCTTGTCCAGCCGGTGGTCCGGCACCGCCACCATGCCCACATTGGGGTCGATGGTGCAGAAGGGGTAGTTGGCGCTCTCCGCGCCGGCGTTGGTGATGGCGTTGAACAGGGTGGACTTGCCCACATTGGGCAGTCCCACGATACCTAATTTCATATGTGTACATCCTTTCGGTGTGGAATCTGGATCAGCGACATATTATTATATCGGAAACCGACAGCAAAAACAAGTCCGAGGGCCAAGAACCCGGGGTATTTCCCGGCAAAACAGGCCCCTTGCGGGGCCGCTTCTGCCGTGGTATGATGGCGGAGAGAAAATTGACCCCGCAGCGGGACAGAGAGGAGCAGCCATGGCGTACGGATACGATGAGCTGGAGTACCGCCCCCTCCGGGGCCGGGCCCTGGCGGACACGGAACAATTCCTGGCGGAACAGGGCCTCAGCTGGGAGCAGGATGTGACCTATACCGTCCTCCTCCGGGACGGCGCGGGCCGCGTCGCCGCCACCGCCTCCCTCCAGGAGGATGTGGTGAAGTGCGTGGCGGTGGCGGAGGACCTCCGGGGGGAGGGCCTCACCGCCACGGTGCTCACCGCCGTCCGCCGGGAGGCCCTCCGTCTGGGGAAGCGGCATCTGTTCCTCTACACCAAGCCGGAGAACCGGCTGCAGTTCACAGGCCTTGGCTTCTATGAGGTGGCCCGGACGGATAAGGTGCTGCTGATGGAGGACCGGCGGAGGGGCTTTGCCGCCTGGGCGGAGAGCGTCCGCCGCGGCGAGGCCGCCGGGACCATCGGTGCCGTCGTCCTCAACGCCAACCCCATGACCCTGGGCCACTGGTATCTCATCGAGGAGGCCGCCAAGGGGTGCGACTTCCTGTACCTGCTGGTGGTGTCCGAGGACAAGAGCGCCGTGCCCGCCGCTGACCGGCGGGCCATCGTGGCGGAGGCCGCGGCGGACCTGCCCCATGTGGCGGTGGCGGGGACGGACCGCTACCTCATCTCCTCCGCCACCTTCCCGGCCTACTTCCTCAAGGAGAAGGCCGCCGCCGGGGCGGTGTGGACGGACCTGGATATCGCCGTGTTTTTGAAGCTGGCCGCCGCCCTGGGCATCACCCGCCGGTTCGTGGGCAGCGAGCCCTTCTGCCCCGTCACCGCCTCCTACAACGCCGCCATGGCGGCGGCCCTGCCGGGGGGCGGTGTGGAGCTGGTGGAGCTGCCCCGGCTGGAGAGGGACCACACCCCCGTCAGCGCCACCCAGGTCCGGCAGCTCCTCTCCCAGGGCCGCTGGCAGGAGATCCGCCCCCTGGTGCCGGAGGCCACCTGGAAGTATCTGTCCCGGGAGGAGAACCGGAAAACAGTCCTGGCGCGGATGGGCGCGGACTGAGGCACGGCAGCTTTTCGTGGATCACAAACAATCTTTCGACAATACCGAACACCTGCCGTTGCGGCGGCGGGCAGGATTTGGTATGATACAGACAGAGGAAAGCACCCCCGCAGGCCCGCCTGTGGCTGGGGGGGGCGCGTATTGAAAATCGTTATTCTATTTAGAGAATAAAGCTATATGAAAGACAATTGTCAGCGGGAGATCACCTATCTCCGCCTGTCGGTGACGGACCTGTGCAATCTGCGGTGCCGCTACTGCATGCCGGCGGAGGGCGTGGCGAAAAAACTGCACAGCGACATCTGCTCTGTGGAGGAGCTGGTGGAGATAGCTGCGGCGGCGGCGGACTGCGGGATCACCAGGGTCCGCCTCACCGGTGGGGAGCCCCTGGTGCGCCGGGGGATCCTGGACATCTGCCGGGGGATCGCCGCCCTGCCGGGCGTCCGGGAGGTGGATATGACCACCAACGGCATCCTCCTGCCGGAGCTGGCGGGGCCCCTGCGGGAAGCGGGGGTAGAGCGCCTGAACGTGAGCCTGGACACCCTGCGGCCGGACCGGTACGCCCGCCTCACCCGGCTGGGCCGCCTGGAGGACGCCCTGGCGGGACTGCGGGCGGCGGAGGAGGCGGGCTTCACCGGCACCAAGGTCAACGTGGTGCTGATGGCGGGGTTCAACGACGACGAGATCGAGGACTTTGTGGCCCTGACGGAGCGCTATCCCCTGGAGGTCCGGTTCATCGAGCTCATGCCCATGGGCCAGGCGGACGCCGGGGCCTACCTCCCCGGGGACACGGTGCTGGCGCGGTGCCCGGCGCTTGCGCCGGCGGAGCCCTCCGGGGTGGCCCGCCGGTGGCGTCTGCCGGGGGGCAGGGGGCTGGTAGGGCTCATCGAGCCCATGAGCCACCGCTTCTGCGGCGGCTGCGACCGCATCCGCGTCACCGCCGACGGGCGGCTGAAGCCCTGCCTCCACTCCAACCAGGAGATCCCCCTCCGGGACCTCCGCGGAGAGGAGCTGCGGCAGGCCATCCGGGCGGGCATCGCCGCCAAGCCGGCGCGGCACCGCATGGCGGAGGAGGGCCGCAGCCGGACGGAGCGGAACATGAACGAGATCGGAGGATAGGCCATGGAGCTGACCCATATCAACGAGCAGGGCCGGGCCAGAATGGTGGATGTGACCGACAAGGCGGAGACCACCCGCACCGCCGTAGCGGAGGGCCGCGTCCGGATGCACCGGGAGACGGCGGAATTGATCCGCACCGGCGGCATGGCCAAGGGCGACGTGCTGGCGGTGGCCCAGGTGGCGGGTATCATGGCCGCCAAGCGGACGCCGGATATCATCCCCATGTGCCACAGCCTCCGCCTTACCGGCGTGGATATCACCTTCACCCTGGAGGAGGAGGCCGTCCGCATCCGGGCCACCGTCCACTGCAAGGGGGAGACCGGGGTGGAGATGGAGGCCCTGACGGCGGTGTCCGCCGCCGCCCTCACCATCTACGACATGTGCAAGGCGGTCCAGAAGGATATGGAGATCGGGGAGATCCGCCTGTGCCGGAAAACCGGCGGCAAGAGCGGCGACTATGTGAAGGAGTGGTGACCATGGCGGAAGTGGTTTCCGTGAATATCAGCGAGCGGAAGGGCACGGTGAAGGTGCCGGTGCCGGAGATTGAGCTGCGGCTGCGCCACGGCATCGTGGGGGACGCCCACGCCGGGGACTGGCACCGGCAGATCAGCCTCCTGGCGGAGGAGAGCGTGGACAAGCTGCGGCCCCTCCTGCCAACCCTGGAGCCGGGGGTGTTCGCGGAGAACATCAACACCCGGGGCATCGACCTGAAAAACCTGCCGGTGGGCACCCACCTGCGGATCGGAGAGACGGAGGTGGAGGTGACCCAGATCGGCAAGGAGTGCCACAGCGACTGCGCCATCCGGAAGGCCACCGGCACCTGCGTCATGCCCACCGAGGGCATCTTCGCCGTGGTGGTCCGGGAGGGGACCGTCCGGCCGGGGGACAAGATCGAGATCATAGCGGAGGAGGAGCGGGCATGAAGCTGATCCGTACCGAGGAGGCCGTTGGCCATGTGCTGTGCCACGACCTGACCCAGATCATCCGGGGGGAGTACAAGGACGCCCGGTTCCGCAAGGGCCATGTGGTGCGGCCGGAGGATATCCCGGTGCTTCTCAGCATGGGCAAGGAGAACTTGTACGTCTGGGAGATGGTCCCCGGCATGGTCCACGAGAACGACGCGGCGGAGCGGCTGTGCGCCCTCTGCCGGGGGGCCAATATGGACCGGGGCGGCGTGAAGGAGGGCAAGATCGAACTCACCGCCGCCGTGGACGGCCTCTTCCGGCTGGACCGGGAGAAGCTCATGGCCATCAACAGCCTGGAGGACATCATGATCGCCACCCGCCACGGCGACACCGCCGTGAAGGCCGGGGACAAGCTCTGCGGCACTCGGGTGATCCCCCTGGTCATCGAGGAGGAGAAGCTGCGCTCGGCGGAGGCCGCCGCCGGGGACGCCCCCATCATGGCGGTTCTTCCTTACAAATTAAAGACCGCCGGCATTGTCACCACCGGCAGCGAGGTCTACAAGGGGCTTATCCAGGACACCTTTACTCCGGTGGTGGAGGAGAAGCTCCGGGCCTTCGGCATCGCCGTTACGGAGCACGAGACCGTGGGGGATGGCCTGGAGAACGTGGCCGCCGCCATCACCCGGATCCGGGAGGAGGGGGTGGACCTGATCCTCTGCACCGGCGGCATGAGCGTGGACCCCGACGACAACACCCCCGGCGCCATCAAGCGCAGCGGGGCCCGGATCGTCACCTACGGCGCGCCGGTGCTGCCGGGGGCCATGTTCCTCCTGGGCTACTTCGAGGACGGCACCCCCATCATGGGCCTGCCCGGCTGCGTGATGTACGCCGGGGCCACCATCTTCGACCTGGTGCTGCCCCGGGTGGCCGCCGGGGCGGAGGTGTGCCGGGCGGACATCGTCCGGCTGGGGGAGGGGGGACTGTGCCTGGGCTGCCAGCCCTGCACTTACCCCCACTGCGGCTTTGGCAAGTAAAGACCACCAACACACAGTAGATAGACGGAGCGCCAGCGCCCCGTTTATCTATAGGGGCCATTATTCTGAAAGGAGAATAACGAGATGAAAAAGAGAAGTATGGCGCTGCTTCTGGCCCTGGCGATGGTGCTGGGCCTCACCGCCTGCGGCTCCGGCAGCAAGAAGGCGGAGCTGGTGGTCTTTGCCGCCGCCTCCATGCA
>CALWYI010000125.1 GCA_944385715.1 uncultured Oscillospiraceae bacterium
TGCTCCATCTCGCCCAGGTTCCATACACGGTCCAAAAACCGCTTGCAGCCCTTCACCGCGTTGGCAGACCAGGCGGCGGCCTTCTCAAAGTCGCCGATGAACATGATATAGGTCCGCATGGTGTCGGCGCCGTACTGGTCCACGATGTCGTTGGGGTTCACCACGTTGCCCCGGCTCTTGGACATCTTCTCGCCGCCCTCGCCCAGGATCATGCCGTGGCTGGTCCGCTTCTGATAGGGCTCCTTGGTGGGCACCACGCCGATGTCGTAGAGGAACTTGTGCCAGAACCGGGAGTAGAGCAGGTGCAGCGTGGTGTGCTCCATACCGCCGTTGTACCAGTCCACAGGGCTCCAGTACTCCAGAGCCTCGGGGCTTGCCAGGGCCTTGTCGTTGTGGGGGTCCATATAGCGGAGGAAATACCAGGAGGAGCCGGCCCACTGGGGCATGGTGTCGGTCTCCCGCTTGGCGGGACCGCCGCAGCAGGGGCAGGTGGTATTCACCCAGTCGGTCATGGGCGCCAGCGGGCTCTCGCCGTTGTCGGTGGGCTCGTAGCTGTCCACCTCCGGCAGCACCAGGGGCAGCTGGTCCTCCGGCAGGGGCACCCAGCCGCACTTCTCGCAGTAGACCAGGGGGATGGGCTCGCCCCAGTACCGCTGGCGGGAGAACACCCAGTCGCGGAGCTTGAAGTTCACCTTCTCATGGCCGATGCCGGTCTTTTCCAGCCACTTGGTGATGATGGGAATGGCCTCCTTGACGGTAAGGCCGTTGAGGAAGTCGGAGTTGACCATGACGCCGGTGTCATCCTTGAGGGTAAAGGCCTCCTTCTCCACGTCGCCGCCCTTAACCACCTCGATGATCTCGCAGCCGAACTTCTTGGCAAACTCCCAGTCACGGGTGTCGTGGGCGGGCACGGCCATGATGGCGCCGGTACCGTAGGACACTAGGACATAGTCGGAGATGAAAATGGGGATCTCCTTGCCGTTCACCGGGTTGATGGCCCGGACGCCCTCCAGGCGCACGCCGGTCTTGTCCTTCACCAGCTCGGTACGCTCAAAGTCAGACTTGCGGCCCGCCTCGGCCACATAGGCCTCCACATCGGCGTAGTTGGTGATGAGGTTCTTCCACTTCTTCACATAGGCATGCTCCGGAGCGATGACCATGTAGGTGGCACCAAAGAGGGTGTCGGGGCGGGTGGTGAACACAGTGAGGGTGTCCCCGGCGGTGGTCTTGAAGTCCACCTCCGCGCCGGTGGAGCGGCCGATCCAGTTCTTCTGCTGGGTCTTGACCCGCTCGATGAAGTCCAGGCCGTCCAGGTCGTCGATGAGCCGCTGGGCGTACTCGGTGATCTTCAGCATCCACTGGCTCTTCTCCTTGCGGATGACGGCGCCGCCGCAGCGCTCGCACACACCGTCCACCACTTCCTCGTTGGCCAGCACGATCTTGCAGGAGGTGCACCAGTTCACGGGCATGGAGGTCTTGTAGGCCAGGCCCTTCTTGAACAGCTGCAGGAAGATCCACTGGGTCCACTTGTAATAGCTGGGGTCGGTGGTGTTCACCTCCCGGTCCCAGTCGAAGGAGTAGCCCAGCATCTGCAGCTGCTTGCGGAAGTTGGCCACGTTGTCGTGGGTGACCTTGGCGGGGTGGATGTGGTTCTTGATGGCGAAGTTCTCCGTGGGCAGGCCGAAGGCGTCGTACCCGATGGGGAAGAGAACGTTGTAGCCGTCCATGCGCTTTTTCCGGGCCACCACGTCCATGGCGGTATAGGGCCTAGCGTGGCCTACGTGGAGGCCGTTGCCGGAGGGGTAGGGGAACTCCACCAGGCCGAAGAACTTGGGCCGGGAGGTGTCGCCGGTGACGGCGGCATAGGTCTTTTCCTCCATCCACTTCTTCTGCCATTTTTTCTCAATGGCGGTAAAATCGTACTTCATGTCTCTCTCACTTTCTATATGGTAAAAGTAGTTTTGCTCATTTTATGATTCACCTGCGGGGCATCTTGTCCGCCCGGAGGGTGCAGGTGGGGCCCCAGCGGCCCAGAACTTCCACCCGGTCAAAGCCCGCGGCGTGCAGGGCCTCGCTCTCATGGGCCACGGTGAGGGGCGTGTCGTAGTGGTACAGCGCCCCGGTCTCGGCTCTCTCCTCCGCCATGAGTCGGTGTAGTTCCTCTCTGCAAAGGGCCTCCTCCTCGTCCGAGGCGGCGAAGTAGTCCGTGAGGATAAACCAGCCGCCCTCCTTCAGGGCCTCGTACACCTTCCGGTAGAGGGGGATCTTCTCGTCTCGGGTGAAGTGGTGGAGGGACTCCACCGACACGGCTGCGTCATAGCGGCCCTGTTCAAAGGGCACGTCGAAGTAGGAGCCCCGGATGAGGCGCAGGGCCTTGTCGGGAAACTTTTTCGCCAGGGCCGAGAGCATCCCCTCCGCCAGGTCGATGCCGGTGACGCGGGCGGTGGGGTTGCGCGGAAAGTAGGGATCCAGCTCCAGCCCCGTGCCGCAGCCCAGGTCCAGGACCTCCGCCCCCGGCTCCCGGGGGAGGCATTGGGCGGTGAAGGGGTAAAACTCACCGGCGGAGGCAATGGCGGTGAGCTGGTGGTCCTCATAGCCCTCCAGGCGGGCATCAAAAAAGTCCCCCATCTTCTCCAGCATACGTTCCCCCCTCCGGTAAAAAACAACGCCCCCGACCATCCGGTCAGGGGCGAAAGCATCTTCGCGGTACCACCCTGCTTCCGCGAAGGATCGCTCCTCCGCGCTCACCGGCCCCAGCGGGGCCGCAGGCCGGTAACGGGGCCGTCCGTTCCGCCCTGGGTCAGCACCTCAGGCGGAAAGCTCCGGAGCCAGTATCACGCGGGTCCTCCGCCGGCTCGCACCTTCCGCCGGCTCTCTGGTGGCAGTTCCTCCGCGCTTTTTCTCCCTCATCGCTGTCAGCGCCCTATATTGTACGGGAAATCCCCCGCTTTGTCAAGGCGTATGTACGCCTCCCGGGGAAGAAGTTCCGCCCTCCTTCAGGAGCGCCGCCACCTCCGCCGCCG
Source organism: uncultured Oscillospiraceae bacterium (assembly GCA_944385715.1). GTDB lineage: Bacteria > Bacillota > Clostridia > Oscillospirales > Oscillospiraceae > Pelethomonas. The sequence goes on from CALWYI010000125.1 coordinate 3,024, forward strand.
TGAGACGCCGCCACTTCCCCGCCGGCAGGTCCCCCAGAACCAGGGAACCCTCCCGCACCCGCCGGAGCCGCCGCACAGACAGCCCCGTCTGGGCGCACATCCGCCGGATCTGGCGGTTGAGGCCCTGAGAGATGGTGACGGAGAGGACCCACGTCTCCCCGTTCCGCCGGAGGACCTTCACCTTCCCGGGCACGATGGGGGTGCCGTCCTCCAGGGCGGTGAGGGCCCCCAGCCGCCTGTCGCAGCCGGGGAGGTTCCCGGACACCGTCACCTGGTACTCCTTCTCTTTGCGGTGGCGGGGGTGGGCCATGCGCTGGGCAAAGTTCCCGTCGTTGGTCAGGAGGAGCAGCCCCTCGGAGTCCATATCCAGCCGCCCCACCGGGTAGACCCGCACCCCGCAGTCCGCCGTGAGGGAAGCCGCCGTGGGGCGGCGGCGCTCGTCGGAGAGGGTGGTGACGTACCCCCGGGGCTTGTTGAGCATGAGGTAGACCTTCTCCGGCTCTCCGGAGAGGGGTCTGCCGTCCACGGCGATACAGTCGAGGTCCCGGTCCGCCCTGTCCCCCAGGGACGCGGGGACGCCGTTCACCGTCACCCGGCCCGCCTTCAGCCACGCCTCCGCCTGGCGGCGGGAGCAGAGCCCCGCGGCGGACAGTATTTTCTGCAGGCGCTCCTCCATGGGGCCGCCCCTCCTCTCTCAGTCATCTCAGCCGCCGAACAGGCGGGCAAAAAAGCCCCGCTCCTCCTCCGGCTCCACATACATGGGCGCGGGGGTCAGAGCCACCAGGTCCGCCGAGGCCGCCTCCTCACCGTCCAGACACAGCACCGCCCGGCCCAGCACCTGACCGGGGACCACCGGCGCCGCCACGGAGGCGGGTATCTCCACCCGGAGGGTCAGCGTCTCCCCCGCCGCCACCGGGCAGGCAAGGTCCTCATCCGGCCCGATGGTCACCAGAGGCACGGTGCCCCCCGTCACAAAGGCGGAGCCCAGGGCCCGTCCCGCCGGGACGGCGGTGGCCATGGTGTAGGTGGAAAAGCCGTAGTCCAGAAGGGCCATGTGGTCGTTCCAGTCATCTCCATCATTGAGGGTGACGCAGATGAGGGTCATGCCGTCCCGCTCGGCGGCGGACACCAGCGTCCGTCCGGCGGCCTTGGTATAGCCGGTTTTCACCCCGATACAGCCGTCGTACCACCCCAGGAGCTTGTTGTGGTTGGCGAGATACCGCTCCCCGATGGTGATGGAGGCGGTAGATACGATCCGTCGAAAGGTCTCGTTTTGCAGGGCGTAGGCGGTGAGGGCCGCCATGTCCCGGGCGGAGGAGCCGTGGCCCTCGGCGTCCAGGCCGTTGGGGTTGCAGAAAAAGCTCTGCTCCATCCCCAGACGCTCCGCCGTCCCGTTCATCAGGGCCACGAAGGAGGCCCCCTCCCCCGCCACGCAGTGGGCCACCGCCAGGGCCGCGTCGTTTCCGCTGACCAGCATGAGGCCGTAGAGCAGTTCCTCCAGGGTGAGGACGTCGCCGGGCTTGAGGTACATGGAGGACCCCTCCGCCATATCCTCCGCCGTGACGGTATACTCCGCCTGGAGGTCGCCCTCCTCCAGGGCCACCACGGCGGTCATGATCTTGGTGATGCTGGCGATGAGCCGTTTCTCATCGGCGCTTTGTTCATAGAGTACACGGCCGGTATCCTGCTCCATCAGGATGGCGGAGGCGGCGGAGGTGCCCAGGGCCCCGGCCCGGCCGGTGAGGACCGCGCACAGCAGCAGGCAGCAGGCCCCCCGCCGAAAAAAAGAGTGATGGGACATAGAAAGCCTCCCGCAAAATAGGATACCCTCAGTGTCCCCCGGACTGTCCGCCGTCACTCAGCCAATCTCTGGCAGTTTCCGCCCCGGTCCGGCGGCTTTCCGCCGGAAAACCGGGCAAGGCCCTCCCCGAAGGCGCTCGTCACGTCCCCGGGGAGAGCCAGTGCGCTCCTGAGCAGCCGGCACGTTTACAGCTCCGGCTCCTCCGTCTTCTTCTTGATGAAACTGCTGACCTTGTCCACCACGTCTGGGACCATCTCCACGATGCGGTCCACGGTGGTCACCGCCGGCACCGCCACCGGCAGCACCCGTACGGTACCGTCCTTGATGATGAGGAAGGACACCGGCTCCACCTTCACCCCGGCTCCCATGGCGGTGCCCAGATTGGGGTCCGCCGCCGGCTCCTTCTTGCTGCCAAAGGCGGTGCCGCCCCCGCCAAAGCCAAAGCTCACCCGGGAGATGGGGATCAGCGTCACGCCGTCGGGGGTCTGGATGGGCTGGCCCACGATGGTGTTGGTGTCCACCATCTCCCGCACCTTGGCCATGCTCTCCTGCAGCACTTCATTGAGGGGATTCTTTTT
>CALWYI010000126.1 GCA_944385715.1 uncultured Oscillospiraceae bacterium
GCGGAGCCGGCGGAGATGCAGATGCCCTGCTCCCCCAGGTCGGAGACGATGTTCTGGCTGGGGTAGCCGGGGAGGGACAGCGAGAGGATGTGGGGGGCGGTTCCCGCCCCCACCTGGACGAGGCCGGGGATGTCCGCCGTCTGCTCCAGGGCGTAGGCCCTACACGCCGCCATGTGGGCGACGTCCGCCTCCATGGTCTCCTTCCGCCGTCCCACCGCCGCGGCAAAGCCGGCGATCTGGGCGGTGGCCTCCGTGCCGGGGCGAAGGCCGCTCTCCTGGCCGCCGCCGTAGAGGAGGGGCCGGGGGCTCTTCATCTTTCCGCCCCAGTACAGGGCGCCGATGCCCTTGGGGCCGCCGATCTTGTGGCCGGAGAGGGTGATGAGGTCCGCCCCCAGGGAGGCGGCGGTGAAGGGTACCTTCAGAAAGCCCTGGATGGCGTCGGTGTGGAGCAGGGTGGGCCTTCCCCTCAGGGCGGCGGCCACCGCCTCCACCGGGAAGCGGACGCCGGTCTCGTTGTTCACCAGCATCATGGACACCAGGGCGGTGTCCTCCCGGACGGCGGCGAGGATCTGCTCCGCCGTGACGCGGCCGGCGCTGTCGGGCCTCACCAGAGTGACCGCACAGCCCTCCTGCTCCAGGGCCTTCAGGCACTGGAGGACGGCGCTGTGCTCCACGGCGGTGGCGACGATGTGCCTGCCCACCCGGCGGTTCTGCCAGAGGGCGGCGCGGATGGCCCAGTTGTCCCCCTCGGTGCCGCAGGAGGTGAAAATGAGCTGCTGGGGCCTGGCCCCCAGAGCCGCCGCCACCGCGGCCCGGCTCTCCTCCACCAGGTCCCGGGCCGCACGGCCCAGGGGATACTGGGCGGAGGGGTTGCCGAAGTCCTCCGTCAGGACCTTCATCATCGCCTCCGCCACCGGGAGGGGTACCGGGGTGGTGGCGGCGTAATCCAGATAGTGCATAGGGGCCTCCTTGCCCGCCGGCAAAACTGCGCCTTGCCAGGGCGGGGAATGTATATTATAATAGAAAAACCGGCTGGAGGACCCAAAGGGGCCCAAAAGCCCAGTAACTTATTATTATATCTGTTATAGACATAAAAGGCAAGGGGGACGGGCATGAAAATCGGGATCTGCACCCTGGGGTGCAAGGTGAACCAATATGAGACCCAGGCCATGGAGCAGGAGCTCCTCCGCCGGGGCCACAGCCTGGTCCCCTTCGAGGAGGAGGCCGACGCCTACATCATCAACACCTGCACCGTCACCGCCGTCAGCGACAAGAAGTCCCGGCAGATGATCCGCCGGGCCCGGAAGCTGAGTCCGGAGGCCGTGGTGGCGGTGTGCGGCTGTTACCCTCAGACCCACCCGGAGGACGTGAAGGGCCTGGACGTGGACCTGATCTCCGGCACCGGAGACCGGATGAAGTTTCTGGATCTGCTGGAGCAGGCGGCAAGGGAGAAGGAGCCGGTGGTGCGCCTGGACGAGGCCCTCCGCCGCCGGAACTTCGAGGTGCTGCCCGCCGGGGGCATGGCGGAGCGGACACGGGCCATGCTGAAGGTGGAGGACGGCTGCGTCAACTTCTGCTCCTACTGCATCATCCCCTACGCCCGGGGGCCGGTGCGGTCCCTGCCGCTGGCGGCGGCGGCGGAGCAGACCCGGCAGCTTCGGGAGGAGGGCTACCGGGAGGTGGTCCTCACCGGCATCGAGATCTCCTCCTGGGGCCAGGACCTCCGGGACGGCTCCAGCCTCATCGACCTTCTGGAGGCGGTGAGCCGGGAGGCCGGGGACATGCGGCTGCGGCTGGGGTCCCTGGAGCCCCGGACCATCACCGGGGAGTTCTGCCGCCGGGCGGCTGCCCTGCCCAACCTCTGCCCCCACTTCCACCTGTCCATGCAGTCCGGCTGCGACGCCACACTCAAGCGGATGAACCGAAAATATGATTCCAGGCGGTATAAAGAGAGTGTAGAATTACTGAATAGATTCTTTGACCGCCCTGCCATCACCACGGATCTCATCGTGGGCTTCCCCGGGGAGACGGAGGAGGAGTTCCTAACGACTCTGGACTTCGTCCGCTCCTGCGGCTTCGCGGAGATGCACATCTTCCCCTACTCCATCCGGCCCGGCACCCCGGCGGCGGCGATGGAGCAGGTGCCCAAGGCGGTGAAGGAGGACCGGGCCGCCCGGGCGGCGGCGGTGGCGGAGGAGCTCCACCAGCGGTATCTGGCCGGCTGCGTGGGGAAGGTCTACCCGGTGCTCTACGAGCAGCCCTGCGAGGGCCGCTACCACGGCCACGCCCCCAACTACATGACCGTGGCGGTGTCCGGGGAGGACCTCCACAACAGGGTCGTCCCCACCCGCATCACCGGCGTGGAGGGGGAGCTCCTCGCCGGGGAGCTGCTGCCGGAGGCGGAGAACAGATAATACCCCAGGGAGGAGAATACCTGTGTACAACTTTTTTGCCTATATGGCCCGGATGAAGTACATCACCCGCTGGTCCCTCATGCGCAACAGCGTCAGCGAGAACATCCAGGAGCACAGCCACATGGTGGCGGTGCTGGCCCACGCGTTGGCGGTGATCCGCCGGGAGGTGTTCGGCGGGATAGCCGACCCGGAGGCCTGCGCCTGCGCGGCGCTGTTCCACGACGCCACGGAGATCTTCACCGGGGATCTCCCCACCCCCATCAAATACTTCGACCCGGAGATCCGCTCGGCCTACCACCGGGTGGAGGACGCGGCGGCGGAGAAGCTGCTGGACCTGCTGCCGGAGGAACTGCGGGGGGCCTATGAGCCCCTCCTCCGGGAGGAGGACGGGGAGGTCCGGACCCTGGTGAAGGCGGCGGACAAGCTGGCGGCCTACCTCAAGTGCCGGGAGGAGCTGGCGGCGGGGAACAGCGAGTTTGCCGACGCGGAGCGTGAGACGCTGGCCCTGCTGCGGGCCATGGCGCTGCCGGAGGTGGACTGGTTTTTGGAGAATTTCGCCGGGGCCTTCGGCCTGACCCTGGACGGGCTCCAGCGGGGCTGAGGCCCCGCCGGAGCCGGGCGCGGGGGCGTTTTGCCCGCCGCAGGAGGGGGGAGCGCCCCCCCTCCGGGGTGGAAAACCGGCATCTACCGGCCTCAACAGGCCAAATTTGGGCCTTTTGACGAAAAAACTGAAGAAAAAGTGCCGGAAATCACAAAAAAGCTCTTGCCTTCCCGGAAATGATGTGATATTATCTTACCGTTAGTGTAGTAGACCAGAGTGGACGTCAAGTCCGCTCTTTTTCTTGACCTAAATTGCTCGAGCAAAATTTCCCAGGACCCGGAAAGGGAGAGAGGGAGGCATGTGGTATGGCAAAGGTAACAGAACTGGTGGCCCAGCTGGCGGCCCCCGCGGTAGCCGCGGCGGGCTGTGAGATCTGGGATGTGGAGTACGTCCGGGAGGCCGGAGAGTGGTATCTGCGGCTGTACCTCGACAAGGAGGGCGGCGTGGACATCCGGGACTGCGAGGCGGTGAGCCGGGTGGTCAGCGACCTGCTGGACGAGGCGGACCCCATCGAGGGCAGCTACACCTTCGAGGTGTCCTCCGCCGGGGCCGAGCGGGTCCTCAAGCGGCCCGGGGACTTTGAGAAGTTTCTGGGCAGCCCCGTGCTGGTGAAGCTCTACAAGGCCCGGGAGGGCCGCAAGGAGTTCCCCGGCCATCTGAAGGGCTACGACAACGGGGACATCACCATCACCGCGGGCGGGAAGGAGCTGACCTTCCCCAAGGCGGAGGTGGCGCTGTGCCGCCTGCGGATCGAATTCTGACGGGGATTCGCCCTCTGTCGTCAGGGCGTCCGCCGGGAGTCCGGCGTACAAGCGTTTTGCCGGAGGCAAAACCTTGCCGCCGCCCGGATTCATTCCGGGCGGGGGAAGTGAAAAAAAGGGGTCCCCGCCAAATGGGACATTTGACGGGGCGGCGCTGTGCCGCCTGCGGATCGCGTTCTGACGGGGTTTTATCTCCCGACGCCGTCAGGGCGTCCGCCGGGAGTCCGGCGTACAAGCGTTTTGCCGGAGGCAAAACTTTGCCGCCGACCGGATTTACTCCGGGCGGGGGAAGTGAAAAAAAGGGGTCCCCGCCAAATGGGACATTTGACGGGGCGGCGCTGTGCCGCCTGCGGATCGCGTTTTAAAGAGCTGTGTATCGAATGTTAACGGGTATGACGGATTATAATAGGTAGGAGTATTGTTATGAAGTGTGATGAAATCTTTGCCGCGCTGGATATGCTGGAGAAGGAGCGGGGCATTTCCCCCAGCTTCATGATGGATAAGATCATCCAGGCCCTGACCACCGCCTACAAGCGGGACCACGAGGGCGTGGAGAACGTGATCGTGGACGTGAACGAGGCCAAGAAGGAGCTGAAGATGTACGTCCAGAAGGAGATCGTGGAGGAAGTGGAGTTCCCCGGCACCCAGATGTCCGTGGAGGAGGCCCGGGCCAAGTTTGGCCGGGTGGATGTGGGCGGCACGGTGAATATCCCCGTGGACAACGTGGAGTTCGGCCGCATCGCCGCCGGCAACGGCAAGCAGGTGATCATCCAGGGCCTCCGTGAGGCGGAGCGGGGCATGGTCTACGACGAGTTCAACTCCAAGCAGCACGAGATCCTCACCGGCGTGGTCACCCGCATCGATCCCCGCAGCGGCGGCGTATCCCTGCGCATCGGCACCGGTCCTGAGTCCACGGAGGCTATGCTGGCCGCCAGTGAGCAGATCAAGGGCGAGGAGCTGGAGGAGGGCCAGCATGTGAAGGTGTACGTGGTGGAGGTCCGCCGCAGCACCCGGGGCCCCCAGGTCCTCATCTCCCGGACCCATCCGGGCCTTGTGAAGCGGCTGTTCGAGCTGGAGGTGCCGGAGATCTACGACGGCGTGGTGGAGGTCAAGTCCATCGCCCGGGAGGCCGGCAGCCGCACCAAGATGGCGGTGTGGAGCCACGACGAGGCCGTGGACCCCATCGGCGCCTGCGTGGGCCCCAGCGGCCAGCGGGTCAACAGCATCGTCAGCGAGCTGCGGGGGGAGAAGATCGATATTGTGAAGTACAGCGAGGACCCCGCCCAGTTCATCGCCGCCGCCCTGGCCCCTGCCGACGTTATCGACGTGCGCATGGCGGAGGAGGGGAAGGCCTGCCGGGTCATCGTCCCCGACGACCAGCTGTCCCTGGCCATCGGCAAAGAGGGCCAGAATGCCCGTCTTGCCGCCCGGCTGACGGGGTATAAGATTGATATCAAGCCGGCCTCCTTCCAGGAGGAGTAATTCTGGCCCTCCCCGCGCCGGGAGGCGCGTCCAAGCGGTTTGCGGAGCAAACCCTTGCCGCAGGGCGGATTCACTCCGCCCGAGGAAGTGAAATCACAGGAAGGGCTCCCGCAGGGCCTCGGCCCTGTGGGAAGGGGCC
>CALWYI010000127.1 GCA_944385715.1 uncultured Oscillospiraceae bacterium
GGGGCAGTACGTCGCCGCCCAGGTCCGTGAAGTACACGTCCTCCTCCCGGTAGGTGTCGGCGCTGCCCTCCTGGTAGGCAATCTCGTAATTCTCCGTGCCGGAGAAGGCGATCCGCTCCACCGTCTCAAAGACGGGGATGTCGTCGTTGTCGATCATGTCGCTGAGGGCCAGGGCAAAGTCGTCCAGGGGGTCCTCCTCCACCAGGTACACGTTGCCGTCGCCGATAGAGATATAGCGCTGGGCGTCCATGGTGCTGTAGTCCCCCAGGAGGATGTCGTAGCTCTCCCCGTCGGTGGTCAGGTGGATGGAGCACACCGGCTCATCCAGGCCGTACTGCCCGTAGTCCTCCACCTCCTCGATGACGAAGGCGGCGGTGAAGGAGGCGAAGGGGGAGAGGAGCTCCTCCATCTTCTCCTCGTCCACGGGGAAGGCCTCGTCCTCGTCATAGAGCCAGGTCTCGTCCCGGTGGAAGGCCAGGGACGTCTCCTCGTACTCCCAGGAGAGGGCCTGGACGGAGTCGTAGGAGACCTCCAGGAACACCTCGCCGCTGTTGCGGATGAGCTCCTGCTGCTCCTGGTACCGGCTCACGCCGAAGGTGATGACGCAGGCCGCCGCCAGCACCCCCAGCAGAATATAGATCCGTTTATACCGCTTCACTTTGCAGCCTCCTTCTTCTCACGGCCACGCCGATCCCGATTCCCAGATAGGCCAGGGGGAACACGCCGATCATCAGCACCTGCAGCAGGGAGGAGGTGGATTCGCTGATGGTCAGGTAGTTGTAGTTGAGGGACTTGCTGCGGATAGCCATGGCCTCGCTCTCGCCGATCATGGCGGACAGGGCGTTCATGCCCAGGTTGATGTTGGCGCCGGAGGAGTAGGCGTTGTAGCCGTCGTCCAGGAAGCTGGAGCAGGCGAACCAGATGATCCGGCCGTCGCTGCCGCAGTCGATGGACACCGCCAGGGCGAAGGGACCGTCGATGTCCCCCTCCTCCTTCTCATAGGTGGTCAGCTCATAGCCGGCGATCTTGCTGAAGGCGGCGTCGGAGGTGGTGAGAAGGGCGGTGACGGAGGCGTCGTCCGACAGGGTGAGGCCCCGGGCGATGGGGAGGATGGGGTAGTAATTCTCCTCGATGAGGGCGTCGGTGACGTCACTGCTGGCCATATCCGGCATGAGGGCGAAGGGGGACTGGAAGGCGTAGTGCTCCCGGTCGCCCTCAATGACAATCCCCTCGCTGGCGGTGACGCCGTAGTCGGCCAGGAGGCTGTAGAGATTGCCTGCGCCGTTGGGACCCAGGAAGCCGTATACATGGCCCTCCTCAATGGTGAAGGACAGGTCGCTGACCGCCGTGAAATCGCCGTAACATTTGGTCAGGTGCTCAACTGTGATCATGGTTGACCTCCTTGCTGGATTGGCTGTGCCGGATCTCTCCCGCACGGGAACATTATAGGAAGCGAACCTGAAACAGTACTGAAAAACGGGGACGACCGCAAAAAAAGAGGGCCGGCTGTGCCGTCCCTCCCTGCTGCGGGGCTGCGTGCCCCGCAGGGCTGATGCGCCCGTCGCCGGGCGGGCGGGCGGGAAAGAAACCGGGGGCTGCGCCCCCCGCGCTTGCTATCGGGGCCTGCCCGGCCCCAAACCCCGGATGTTGTTCAAGGGGGCTATGCGCCCCCAAACCCCGGGTGCTTACTCATGGGGGCTACCCGCCCCCAAACCCCGGGTCACTTTTTCCTCGGCGAAAAAGTGACCAAAACGCCGCCGGGGACACCCCGGCCCCCGGTTTTGTCCAATCGGCCGGTATCGGATTTGATACTGCGCAGCCACCGAGCCAGTGCCTTTTGGCATCTGATCTGCAGCGGGTTGCGCATCCGGCTTCGGCTGGCGCCCTGCCCTCATTTGAATCCGCCGCGGGCGGGGTTAGCGGATAGGGGCCTACGGGCTTAAAGGGATAGATCCATCTGTTTTTCTACAATGAGCTGCCTGCTTCTCCGGGAACTGCGCAGGCTCTCGCCAGCAAAAAGAAACAGCCATCGACTCGAGGGCCGTCAGGCGAAGTCCGTGGCCCGCCGCACCGATTACGAAGTACCGCTGGAATTTCAGTGGCAACTGGGAATCTCCTTTGCAGGCGTCCGATTGGACAAAAAGAGGGGGTCTGGGGTCTCCCCAGCGCCTTTTTGGTGACTTTTTGTGCGTACAAAAAGTTACCCGGGTCCGGGGCGGGGAGCCCCGGGAGGCCGAGGGCCGCTGTCGCCACCTCAGAGGCACCGCGGGGTCCGGGGGCGCGGAGCCCCCGGCGAACAGCCGCCTCACAGGCAGGGCAGCTCCAGGCGGAAGGTGTTGACGCCCTCCCGGCTCTCCGCCCAGATCCTTCCCCGGTGCCGCTTGACAATGGCTCTGGCGATGGAGAGGCCCAGGCCGAAGCTGCCGGTGCGGCTGCGGGCCGGGTCCGCCCGGTAGAAGCGCTCGAAGATGTGCTCTAGGGCCTGGGGCGGGATGGCCTCCCCCTGGTCCGCCACCGTCAGCACACACCGGCCCTTGCCCCTCCGCTCCAGGGTTACCCAGGTGGTGCCGCCCGCCTGGGCGTACTTCCGGGCGTTGTCCAGCAGGACCTCCAGCACCTGCCGCAGCTGGGCCGCATCCCCCTGGACCCGGATACCCTCGGCAATGTCCGCCGTAAGGGGCAGCCCCGCTTCAAAAAAGATGGGCTCGAAGGGGAGCAGGGCGTCGGATACCAGCCGGCTGAGGTCCACCGGCACGAAGGCGTCCTTGACCTCGGCCTGGTCCGCCCGGGCCAGCTGCAGCAGCTGCTCGATGAGCCGGCGCATCTGCTGGGACATGGTCTGGATGCTGGCGAGGAAGCGGTCCCGGTCCTCCGGGCGGTAGTCCGGGCTCCGGGCCAGCTCCGTGTTAGTGAGGATCACCGTCAGGGGCGTTTTCAGCTCGTGGGAGGCGTCGGCCACGAACTGCCGCTGCTGCTGCCAGGCCCGCTCCACCGGCCTCACCGCCCACCGGGACAGGAGAATGCTGATCCCCAGAAAGAGGAAGAAGCTCAGGCAGAAGATCACGATGCAGGTCCGGACCAGATTGTCCAGGGTGGCGCTCTCGCTGGACGTGTCGGCAAAGACCAGGTACTGGTTCACCGGGGTGTCCGCCCGGTAGTAGCGCAGGTTGTAGGCGGAGATCACCCCCAGCCGCCGGGGCGAGGAAAAGGCCTCCTCCACCAGGTCCTGCAGGAATGCCTCATCGGACAGATCATAGTAGCCGCCGCCGGTGGCTACCAGCTCGCCGAAGGGGCCCAGCTGGATGGTGAAGAAGGGCAGGCGCACGTCCTCCCCCTGCTCGCTGGGCACCCCCAGGTGGAAGGGCTGGGCGGCGATGCTCTGGAGCATGTGGATGCTCTCGGACTCCAGGTCGGCCCGGGTGAAGTAAAAGACCAGTCCCAGGATCACCGCCAGCATCAGGGTGACGATGGTCATGTTGATGACGACAAACTTGAAGCGCAGCTTTTTGATCATTCCTCCGCCACCTCCAGGTGATAGCCCAGCCGCCGCACGGTCTCAATGCGGATATTGGAGCCGATGCTGGAGAGTTTTTTGCGCAGGAAGCCGATGTAGACCTCCACGTGGTTTTCCACCGCGTCGGAGTCGTAGCCCCACACCCGGGCCAGGATGACCTCCTTGGAGAGGTTCCGCTCCCCGGCCTGGAGGAGGAAGCGCATGATGTCGAACTCCTTGGCGGAGAGCCGGACCTGGCCGGTCCGGCAGCGCAGGGTGGCGGAGGCCAGATCCAGGGAGGTGTTCCCCAGGGCCAGCTCGTCCACCTGAGCGCCCTGCCTGCGCAGCAGGGCGTTGACGCAGGCCAGCAGCTCCCGGGTGTCAAAGGGCTTGGTGAGGTAGTAGTCGGCGCCGGAATTGAGGCCCCGGATGCGGTCCTCCAGCTCCGATCTGGCCGTCAGCATCAGGATCGGGGTCCCCAGACGCAGGGCGCGCACCCGCCGGGCCACGGCATAGCCGTCCATCTTCGGCATCATCACATCCAGGATCAGGAGGTCGTATACCCCCAGCTCCGCGTATTGGGCCCCGGCCTCCCCGTCATATACGATTTCCACGGAGAAGCCCCGCTGGGTCAAAAGGGCTCCGATGGAGTCCGCCAGCAGCTTCTCGTCCTCAATGATCAGTATTTTCACAGCCTGTCACCTCCGCATCCCCCCTGACCCTATCATACAGCCGCAACCTTAAACGAACCTGAAAACGCGGCCGCCGCTTCGGACCGCGCGGGGCGGCGGGCGGCCGAATGGAACACGACATAAACTGAAAATATTTTATTAATTTTGGAGTGGAGGAGACGGTGGGGGACGGGACGGCAGCGCCGCCGCGTCTCCGGCGGCGGAGGGCAAAAACGGCGGAACGGCTGTATATACACAACAATATTTATAGAAACCGTGCTTTTTAAATGAGCAGGTGGTCCGCCGCGGAGGAGGACCGGCATGTTTCACAGCATTTTATGAAAAAAATTTATCAAAAAATGAGAACAAATGGTTTGACAGGCCGGGGATTGTTTGTTATGATGACCGTAGCGGCATTTTGCTTGAGCCGGCTGCATGGAGGAGAAATTATTTTGTCAGTCTTGCACAAAAAACCTGACCCGGGAAAAATGATTGCCCTGCGCGTGATATGGGGCAGAGAAATGAGGTAATGGATATGGCAGTGACAGCTAAGGACATCATCAAGCGCATCAAAGAGGAGAACATCCAGATGGTCGACTTCAAAATGGTCGATATCAACGGACAGTTCCGCCACGTGACGATCCCCGCCCAGAACTTTACCGAGGCCACCATGACCGAGGGCATCGGCTTTGACGCATCCAATTACGGCTACGCCGTGGTGGAGAAGAGCGACATGGTCTTCATCCCCGATCCGGAGACCGCTCAGGTGGACCCCTTCTGCGACATCCCCACCCTCTCCATGACCGGCAACGCCATGATCATCGACTACCCCCACAACCGCCCGCTGGACCAGTATCCCCGGAACATCGTTCAGGCGGCGGAGAAATATATGCGCGGCACCGGCGTGGCCGACACCATGCTGATCCTGCCGGAGTTTGAGTTCTATCTCTTTGACAGCGTGACCTGGGACGTGCGGCCCGACGCCATCGGCATGACCATCGACGCGGAGCAGGCCCACTGGAACAGCGGCGTCAATGGTACCGGCGCCATCGTTCCCCGCCAGGGCCACTACCACATCGCCAAGCCCCTGGACCGCACCTATGAATGTCGCAGCGAGATGTGCATGCACATCGAGGCGGCGGGCACGCCCGTGAAGTACCACCACCCCGAGGTGGGCGGCGC
>CALWYI010000128.1 GCA_944385715.1 uncultured Oscillospiraceae bacterium
GGCCAGGGCCCTGGCCTCCTCCTCCGTGAGGCTCTCATCCACAAAGGCCAGCACCTGGTTTTTCTGCTCCATGTCCTCCAGCATGGCGTTGGCGTTCACCGCCACCAGGGTAAAGGTGCCCATGATGAGGAGGCAGGCCACTGTCACGCCGATGGCGGCGAAGGACATGAAGCCGTGGGTGAACATATTGCTGGCGCCCTCCCGGGCGAAATAGAACAAGTTGTGTCTGCTCATTGCGCTTTCCTCCCGTAGTAGCCCTTGCCGTCGCTGACTACACGGCCGCGCTCCAGCATCACCACCCGCTTGTCAAAGCGGTTGACCAGGTCCTTCTCGTGGGTCACCACCAGTACCGTGGTCCCCAGAGCGTTGATCCGCTCCAGCAGGCGCATGATCTCCAGGGAGCGGGCCGGGTCCAGGTTGCCGGTAGGCTCGTCGGCAATGATGGTGCTGGGGTTGTTGAGCAGGGCCCGGGCGATGGCCACGCGCTGCTGCTCGCCGCCGGAGAGCTCCGAGGGCAGGCGGCGGCTCTTGTTCTCCAGACCCACCAGGTCCAGCACATAGGGGATGCGCTTTTTGATCTCCTTGGGACCGGCTCCCACCGCCCGCATGGCGAATACCATGTTGTCGTACACCGTCTTGTGCTCAATGAGCCGGAAGTCCTGGAAGATGACCCCCACCGTCCGCCGGAGGTAAGGGATCTGCCGCTCCCGGATGTTGCGCAGGGAGAAGCCGTTGACCACCACCTTGCCCTGGGTGGGCTCCACCTCTCCGATGAGCACCTTGATCACCGTGGACTTCCCGCTGCCGGAGGGGCCCACCATAAAAACGAACTCCCCGTCCTGGATCTCCATGGTGAGACCGTTGAGGGCGTGGGTGCCGTTGGGATATTCCTTTACCACATCTGTCAATCGAATCATAGACCGCTGCTGCCTTCCCGCCGTTCCGCCGAATATTTATGTAAACATGTTGCATCAAAAAAATTACAAAAAGTTACATCGTAATCATACACAAATGCCACTAACTCGTCAAGGGACTAGCCGCAAAAAACAGCAATTTTCTTTTCTTTCCGCTCACGAATTTATTCTGTATTATGTAAATACATTTTTTATAATTTCTGTGAAATCAGTGAAAAAACACATCATAGACGCAAATAATACAAAATATTCTTCTAATTTAATTCTGATATTTTCCACAAACGATTTATGAAAAATACTTATGTCGCCCTGTCTCCTGCGGGGACGACAAAGCCCCGGGCCATGCGGCCCGGGGCGCAGCGTGTCAAAAAAGTGGCTGCGCCACTTTTTTGAGAAAGGGCTTCGGCCCGGTATCGCGCCTCATGTCCCCATAAAGCGGACATTTTGACGTACCCGCAAGGGGTATGCCGCATCCGTAAGGCGGCAAAGCCGCCAACGGCTGCGCAACCACGGCCGCAAAGTGTTTTCCGACGCCGCAGCGTAAGCAAACATGCCGGTGGCATGTTTGCAGCGTAGGCCGCAGCGGCTATGCCGCGAGGAGGGCACGAAGTGCCGCTGGAAAAACGACCTGACTTTATTTCGCCGCCTGCGAGCGGCGAAACTCTGCGAGGCTTTTTCGACAGACTGAGCCCCGGGCCATGCGGCCCGGGGCGCTGCTGTTTATGCACGCAAAAAGTCAGGCGTCGATGCCCCGGCTGGTCAGGTACTTCTTGACCATGAGGGCCACCTTGAAGGTGATGGCGTCGTCGAACTCCCGGAGGTCCAGACCCGTCAGCTTCTTGATCTTCTCCAGCCGGTACACCAGGGTGTTGCGGTGGACGAAGAGCTTGCGGGCGGTCTCGGAGACGTTCAGATTGTTCTCAAAGAACTTGTGGATGGTGAACAGGGTCTCCTGATCCAGGGAGTCGATGGGATTCTTCTTGAACACCTCCATGAGGAACATCTCGCAGAGGGTGGTGGGCAGCTGGTAGATCAGGCGGCCGATACCCAGGTTCTCGTAGTTGATGACATATTTCTCCGTGTCGAAGACCTTGCCCACCTCGATGGCGATATGGGCCTCCTTGTAGCTCTTGGCCAGCTCCCGGAGATGCATGGCCACCGTGCCGATGCCGATGACCACCCGGTTCTCGCCGCCCACCCGGAGAGTCTCCTCCAGCAGGGCCGCCACCCGCTGGACCTCCTTGTCGAAGCCGGACTCCGGCAGCTGGTGGATCAGCGCCACGTCGTTGTCCCCCACGCTGAGGACAAAGTCGTTCTGCCGGTCGGGGAACAGGCCCTGGATCACATCCATCAGCGCCGCGTCCCCCGCCTCCAGCTGGCGGATCAGGAACACACCCCGGGGCACCTCCGGCGCCACGTGGAGCTCCTTGGCCCGCATGTAAATGTCGCTGAGCATGATATTGTCGGAGATGATGTTCTTGATGAAGGACCCCCGGTCGTGTTTCTCCTCGTAGTAGCTCTTGGCGCCGTTGAGGGACACGCTGGCCATGGAGCAGACCGTGCGGCTGATCTCGTCGTCTCCCATGGTAAACACCGCGTAGTCAAAGTGGGAGCCCCAGCCGCTGAGGGCCCGGAAGGTCTTTCCGTCCATGGAGGTGATCGCGCCGTCCGCCTGGTTGATGGTTTCCACATATTCCGGCCATTTTCTGCCGATCAGTCCCAGGTCGCTGCAGGAGATAACGGCGCCCTCAGCGTCGATCACGCCAACAACACGGTCTGTGGCCTCCTTGATCTGCAGGACAACATTCTGAAAAATCCTTCCCGACATATTTTTCTTCCTCCATCGAGCGTTATTTCCAAGCTTTGTGCAATATGTCAATCATGTTTTCATTATACTTTGTCATCCGCCACAATGCAAGCTATTTTTCCTTTTTTCACAAAAAATATTGCAGCTTTTTGGCTGATTCGTAAATTCCCAGCGTTTTCAAGGCTTTCCGCCGATTTTCACAACTTCTTCTTCCGTTAAAGCCCGGTATTCCCCCCTGTCCAGGGCCGGGTCCAACGCCAGAGGCCCCATGGCGATCCGCTTCAAATAGCATACTGCCCCACCCCGGCTGGCAATCATCCGCTTTATTTGGTGGAATTTACCCTCGTGCAAAGTAACCAGAACTTCGCTGCCGTCCCCCAGCAGCTTCAGCTCCGCCGGCATGCAGACCAGGCCGTCCTCCAGGGTAATCCCCGCCGCGAAGGCCGCCTGATCCGCCGGTCCCAGGACCCTGTCCACGCGGGCGTAATACACCTTGTCCACATGGCTCCTGGGTGCCAGAAGCCGGTGGGCCAACGCACCGTCGTTGGTGAGGAGCAACAGCCCCTCCGTGTCCCTGTCCAGCCGTCCCACCGGCGAGAGGCCCCGCCGCCGCAGCTCCGGCGGCAGCAGGTCCAGCACCGTCCTCTGGCGGCGGTCCTCCGTGGCGGTAAGGACCCCGGCGGGCTTGTGGAGCATGATGTAGGTATACTCCCGATACCCCAGGGGCAGGCCGTCCACCAGGATCTCACTTGCCGCCGGGTCCGCCTTCTCCTCACCGCTCCCCGCCGCGGCGCCGTCCACCAGCACCCGGCCCTGCCGGATCAGCTCCTTGGCCTCCCGCCGGGACCACCGGCCCGTGGCCGCCAGCAGCTTGTCCAGCCGCTCCTTACCCATGGCACCGCGCCTCCTCTCCGGTCATTTTCTCCATCTTATCACACTTTTGAGGAAAAGAAAAGGGAAATGACCGGCCGCAGCGGCGGCCTGCCATTTCCCTTTTGTCCCCCTACCGGATATCCAGCTCGGGAGGTACGTAGATCTCGTCGGAGACGTATTTTCCGTTCTTCTTTCTCTGCCGGACACACTCGGTGAGCAGGTACTCGATCTGTCCGTTCACCGACCGGAAGTCATCCTCTGCCCAGGCCGCGATAGCGGCGTACAACTTCGCCGACAGGCGCAGGGGGATTTGCTTCTTCTCCTCTGCCATATCAGTACAGGCTGCCGGAGTTGACAACCGGCTGGGCATCCCGGTTGCCGCAGAGGACTACCAGAAGATTGGACACCATGGCCGCCTTCCGCTCCTCGTCCAGCTCCACCACCTGCTTCTCGCTGAGCCGCTCCAGGGCCATCTCCACCATACCTACCGCGCCGTCCACGATCATCTTCCTGGCGTCGATGATGGCGCTGGCCTGCTGGCGCTGGAGCATGACCGCGGCGATCTCCGGGGCGTAGGCAAGATAGGTGATCCGGGCCTCGATGATCTCCAGCCCGGCCTCCTCCACCCGGCTCTGGATCTCGTCCCGGATACGGGCGGCCACCACCTCGCTGGAGCCCCGGAGGCTGCCCTCGTCGGCGATGCCGTCGCCGGTGGTGTCCACATTGGGGGCCACGTCGTAGGGGTAGATCCTCACGATGTTCCGCAGGGCGCTGTCGCACTGGAGGGACAGGTATTCCTTGTAGTTGTCCACGTTGAACACCGCCTTAGCGGTGTCCACCACCCGCCACATCACCGCGATGCCGATCTCCACCGGGTTGCCCAGGCAGTCGTTGATCTTCTGGCGGTTGTTGTTGAGGGTCATGATCTTCAGGGAGATCCGCTTGCCGGAGGCGTCGGCGGACACGGTGACGCTGCCATTGGCTGCTACCGTCACCCCCGCGCCGCTCTGCCCGCCGTCCACGTCGCCGCTCTGTTTGAGCCGGGTCCGTGCCGCCGGATTGAAGGCGGTGCAGAAGGGGTTGACGTAGTAGAACCCCTCCCCCTTCAGTGTGCCGATGTACTTGCCGAACAGGGTCAGCACCAGGGCCTCCTGGGGTTTGAGAACCTTCAGGCCGCACCAGAAGATCCAGCCGAAGGCCAACCACAGGATGGCCACCGCCGCCAAAACACCGCCGCCAACGGACGCCGCCCCCTTGCCCATATCCGCCAGCGCGATCCCGATGACGCAGGCAGGGATGGCCAGGATATACAGCAGAATCGTCAGCAGCAGCACAGGCATACCGCTCTTTTTTGTCGTCAGAATTTTCTCTTCCATAATAGCCACGCTCCTTGCTATTGATTTGATATCAAAATCATATCATCTAGATTCTCCTTTGTCAAGAGGCGGCACAAAAAAATCCCCGCCGCATATGCGGCGGGGATTGGGGTGAGAAGAATTACTCCTTGATGTCGATGACGACGCCGGAACCCACGGTACGGCCACCCTCACGGATAGCGAAACGCAGGCCCTTCTCAATGGCGATGGGGGTGATCAGCTCAACGTTCATGTCCACGTTATCGCCGGGCATGCACATCTCAGTGCCCTCGGGCAGGGTGATGACGCCGGTCACGTCGGTGGTACGGAAGTAGAACTG
>CALWYI010000129.1 GCA_944385715.1 uncultured Oscillospiraceae bacterium
CTGGAGGAGGCCTACTTAAACCGGCAGATGAAGGGGAAATTCCCCGGCTGTGTCCTCCACATCGACCTGCCCCTCCACCTGGTGGACGTGAACGTCCACCCCGCCAAGACGGTGGTGAAGTTTGCCGACGAGCGGGCGGTGTTTTCCGCCGTCCACCACGTGGTGGCAGACGCCCTGGACGCCGCCGGGGGCCAGAGCACCCGCCCCGCGGCCAAATCCCCCTCCGCCGTGGTGAACCCCCGGCAGGACTTCTACCAGACCATGGACGCCAGGACCTTCCGGGAGAAAGCCGGGAAGATCGGCGCAAAAGGCTCCTCCCCGGAGATGGGCGGCCGGGTGACCTTCCGGGACGCCGCCCCCGCCGCCATCCCCGCCGCCTTCAATGGGGCAGGGAAGGGGAGCCTCTCCGGGACGGCGAACGCCGCCTCCCGCCGGGAGGCGGCTCCCGCAGCGCCCCGCTCCGCGCTGGAGGCCGTTTTTTCCCGGGAAACCCCTGCGGAGCGGGAGCAAGCCCCCAGCGTGGAGAAAACGCCCGCTTCTGTAGCAGCTGTCTCCCTTTCCGCCGCACCGAAGAAGGAGCCTTCCCCCGCCCAGGAGGCCCTGTTTGCTCGGGAGCCCGCCGCCCCGGCGCAGAAGACCGCCGCTGACGACCTGCCCGGGCAGATCACCGTGGGGCAGGAGAAGCCCGCCCCCTGGCGGTTCGCCGGGGAGGTGCTGCACACCTACATCATCGCCGAGGACGGCGACGACGTGTGGCTCATCGACAAGCACGCCGCCCACGAGCGCATGAACTTTGACCGCATGAAGGCCCAGGCGGAGCCCATCATGGGCCAGCAGCTTCTCTCCCCGGTGGTGTTGGACCTGTCCCAGGAGCAGTACGCCGCGCTGCTGGAGCAGCTGCCGCTTTTGGAGGAGTTCGGCTTCCAGGCGGAGGACTTCGGCAGCGGCAGCCTGGTGGTGCGGTCCATCCCCTCGGACATTGAGACGGGACAGATCCGGGAGACATTGGAGGAACTGGCGGACAAGCTCCTCACCGGCGGCAGCGCCGACCCCGCCGCCGCCCGGGACGCCATGCTCCACACCATGGCCTGCAAGGCCGCCATCAAGGGCGGCTGGCACAGTGACGAGGCGGAGCTGCGGGCCATCATCGAGAAGGTCCAGAGCGGGGAAGTCCAGTACTGCCCCCACGGCCGGCCGGTGAAGGTGAAGCTCACCCGGTATGAGATTGAGAAGATGTTCAAGCGGGCGTAAGATCAGGGGCTCCGCCCCTGCAGGGCTGATTCGCCCGTCGCCGGGCGGGCGGGAACGCAACGGG
The DNA here is from genome assembly GCA_944385715.1 of uncultured Oscillospiraceae bacterium. Classification (GTDB taxonomy): domain Bacteria; phylum Bacillota; class Clostridia; order Oscillospirales; family Oscillospiraceae; genus Pelethomonas. Next base: position 1,316 of record CALWYI010000129.1, read on the forward strand.
GGCTCCGCCCCCGGGACCCGGGCTTCCGAAGCCAGTCGCTTCGGAACGTGGCTCCCGGGGCTCCCCGCCCCGGACCCGGGTCACTTTTTCCTCGGCGAAAAAGTGACCAAAACGCCGCCGGGGACACCCCGGACCCCGGTTTTTTCCAATCGGTCGGTATTGGATTTGATTCTGCGTTGCCACTGAACTACCACATCCTTCGGGCATCTGATCTGCGGCAGGCTGCGCGTCCGGCTTCGGCTGACGCCCTTTTGAAGGGGTAGATTCATCTGATGTTCTGCACAACAAGCAATACCTATCAGCCCGAGGGCCGTCAGGCAAGGTTGGTCAACCACCGCACCGATTACGAGGAGGCCGGCGGCAAAGAGGTATTTCAGTGGCAACGGGGCATCTCGCCTGATCGTGTCCGATTGGGCAAAAAAAGGGGTCCAGGGTCTCCCTGGCGCCTTTTTGGTGACTTTTTGTGCGTACAAAAAGTCACCCGGGGTCCGGGGCCGGGGAGGCCCCGGGAGCCAAAGCCTGAAGCGGCTGGCTTCGGAGGCACGCCCAGCCCGGAGGGCTGAAAAAAGGAGATCCAGAGGAACCCTCCTCTGACAAGAACCCCCCGCCGCCGGGGTCAGGCGGCAACCCCCCGCCCCCTGGGAAAGGGGCAAAAAGGAAAGGAGGCCGGCCCATGCCGCAGCCGAAGATCCTCTGCGTGGTGGGCCCCACCGCCTGCGGAAAAACCAAAATGGGCGTCCTGCTGGCCCGCCGCTACGGCGGCGAGGTGGTCAGCGTGGACTCCATGCAGATCTACCGGGGCATGACCATCGGCACCGCCGCCCCCACGCCGGAGGAGACGGAGAGTGTCCCCCACCACATGGTGGCCGTGGCGGACCCCGCCGAAAGCTGGTCCGTGGCCCGGTTCACAGAGGAGGCGGACCGCTGCGTCCGGGACATCCTCCGCCGGGGAAAGCTGCCCATTCTGGTGGGGGGCACCGGGCTGTACCTGGACGCCGTCATCTCCGGGCGGACCTTCGCCCCCGGCGAGGCCGGCGGCGCCGTCCGGAGAGAGCTGGAGGGACAACTGGCCCGGGAGGGCATCGCCCCCCTGTGGCAGGAGCTCCAGCGGGTGGACCCGGAGAGTGCCGCCCGGCTCCCCATGGCCGACGAGAAGCGGATCCTCCGGGCGCTGGAGGTCTACCGGGAGACGGGGACCACCATCTCCGAGCACAACCGCCGCACCGCCGCCCTGCCCCGGCGGTACGACCCCGTCTACATCGGCCTTGCCTTCCGGGACCGCTCCGACATGCGGGAGCTCATCGACCGGCGGGTGGACGCCATGATGGCCGCGGGGCTTCTGGGGGAGGTCCAGGCCCTCTTGGCGCAGGGCGTGCCCCGCACCGCCACCGCCTTTCAGGCCATCGGCTACAAGGAGCTCCTCTCCGCCATTGACGGCCAGGTCCCTCTGGAGGAGGCCGTGGAGGAGGTGAAGCTCCGCTCCCGGCAGTACGCCAAGCGCCAGCTCACCTGGCTCAGGCGAAACCAGGATATCCACTGGATCTGCTGGGAAAAAGAGCGCAATTTTGCCGACGCTCTCCAAATTGCGACAGAAATACTCGCCGCCCTGGGGCTACAATAAGGCCCGTGGAACGCTGTAAAGGCCTTCCGCCAGCCCCGGGCGGACACGTTTGTACATAATCTCGTTTTCCCGTCGTCCGCCCCCATACAACACAAAGAGAGGTAGACGACATGACAAAAGCACCCAACCTGCAGGACATCTTCCTGGCTGCCGCCCGGCGGGGCGATATCCCCGTCACCGTATTCCTGGTCAACGGGTTCCAGATGCGGGGGACCATCTCCGGCTTTGACGCCTTCACCGTGGTTCTCTCCTCCGACGGCAAGCAGAACCTGATCTACAAGCACGCCATCTCCACTGTATGCCCCCTGCGGCCTGTGGATCTCTCCGCCTGGGAGGACAGCCTCTGATGTCCTGCTCCTATCCAAGGAGTGATACCAATGAAAACCGGCTCCCTCGCCACAAAACTGATGCTGGCCGCCATTTTGCTGACGGTCCTGGTGTACTTCGGCGTCAACGCCGCCTCCTATTTCCTGGACCCCTTCTCCACCACCCTGGTCTACGACTATACCAGCGAGAACGCCGTCACCGTCTCCGGCTACGTGGTCCGGGATGAGACGGTGCTCTCCGGCGGCACCGGGGACCTGGTGTACTTCTCCCGGAGAGAGGGGGAGAAGGTCAGCAACGGCGGCACCGTGGCCCTGGTGTACCAGAGCGCCCAGGCCCTCCAGGACGCCAACACCCTGCGCTCCCTGGAGGAGCAGCTGGAGCAGCTGACCTACGCCCGGACCCTGGCCGCCGGCTCCAGCACCACCGCCCGGCTGGATGATGAGGTGGTCTCCTCCCTCATCGCCTTCCGGGGCGCCATGACCGCGGACAACCTCTCCGCCGCCGAGGAGCCGGGGGACAATCTGCGCTCCGCCGTGCTCAAGCGGTCCTTTGCCTACAGCGGCACGGAGTCCCTGGACGCCGCCATCGCCCAGCTCCAGAGCCAGATCGCCGCCCTCACCACCTCCGCGGGATCGGGCACCACCCGCATCACCGCGCCGGAGGCGGGCCTCTTCTCCAGTCTGGTGGACGGCTATGAGACCGTTCTCACCCCGGAGAGCCTGGAGACCATGACCCCCGCCGACTACCGCGCCATCACCCCCCAGCAGCCCTCCGGCTCCTGCGGAAAGATCGTCTCCGGCACCCAGTGGTACTTCGTCACCCTTATGGACACGGAGGATATGGGAAAGATGGCGGAGGGGGACACGGTGACCCTGCGGTTCCAGAACGGCCTGGACCGGGACCTCACCATGACCGTCCACTCCATCAGCGAGGAGGACAAGGGCCAGAAGCTGGTGATTCTCACCTCGGAGAACTACCTGGGCCTCACCACCCTCCTGCGCCGCCAGAACGCCCAGATCATTTTTGACAGCTATACCGGCCTGCGGGTGCCCCGCAGCGCCGTGCGCATCCTGACGGAGACCCTCACCGACGAGGATGGCAACGAGCTGACGGAGAAAACCACCGGCGTGTACTGCCTGTGGGGCTCCGCCGCCCGGTTCAAGCCGGTGGACATCGTCTGGCAGGAGGAGAGCTATATTCTGGTAACTCCGGCGGAGGGGGCCTCCTCCACCCGGACCCTCCGGGCGGGGGACGAGGCCATCACCGCCGCGGCGGAACTTTTTGACGGAAAGGTGATCAACAAATGAGCAGTATCGCGGAAAACATCCGCAGCATCCGCGGCCGCATGGCCGCCGCGGCGGAAAAGGCGGGGCGGGACCCCGGGGACATCCTCCTGGTGGGGGCCAGCAAAATGAACGACGCGGCGGCCTGTCAGGCCGCCATCCAGGCGGGCATCGACGCCCTGGGGGAGAACCGGGTCCAGGAGATGACCGCCAAGCTCCAGGAGCACGCCTACGACGGGGCCCCTCTCCACTTCATCGGCCATCTCCAGCGCAACAAGGTGCGCCAGGTGGTGGGCGTGGTGAGCCTGATCCAGTCGGCGGGGTCCTGGGAGCTGCTGGAGGAGATCCAGCGCCAGGCGGAGAAGAAGGAGCTGATCCAGGACGTGCTGCTGGAGGTGAACATCGGCGGGGAGGAGAGCAAGAGCGGTTTTGCCCCCCAGGACCTCTACGAGGCGGCGGAGAAGGCCAGAGCCCTCGGCCACATCCGGGTCCGGGGCCTCATGACCATCCCCCCCGTGGAGCAGGCGCCCCACGGAAATCTGCCGTATTTTGTGGAAGTTTCCCGTCTTTATGTTGACATAAGCAGGAAATTGTACGATAATAGTTTTGCATATTTGTCCAT
>CALWYI010000130.1 GCA_944385715.1 uncultured Oscillospiraceae bacterium
CCTGGTGGAGAGCCGGACCATCGCCCCCTTTCCGGAGCTTTTGTGCCTGGCCATGGTGGGGTTCCTGCTGGGGATGATCCTCACCGTCCCCCTGGCCTGCTACCACTACGCCTACCACTACCTGGGCAGCCGCAGCATCTACCTCATGCGCCGCCTGCCGGACCGGTGGGAGCTGTGGCGGCGGTGCCTGACGGTGCCGGTGCTGCTGGCGGTGATCTGCCTTGCGGCCATAGAGCTCCTCACCATTTTGTATTTTTTCATTTTCCTGCTGGCCACGCCGTCGCCCTGCCTGCCGGCGGAGCCCTGGCAGCAGCTGCTATACGCCTTGGGAGGTGGACGCATATGATCGAGATCAAAAATCTGAGCAAGTCCTACGGGGACAAGGAAGCCCTGGTGGATGTGAGCCTCACCGTCCCTCAGGGGGAGATTTTGGGGCTCTTCGGAGAGAACGGGGCGGGAAAGACCACCCTCCTCAAGTGCGTGCTGGGCTACCTCAAGCACCAGGGGACGGTGACCCTGGACGGCGCGCCCATCACCCGGCAGAACATCGAGCGGCTGTCCTTTGCCACCTGTGAGCACTCCTTCTTCCCGGCGTTGTCTCCGGCGGGCCATCGGGATTTCTATCAGATGCACTTCCCCCACTGGCGGGAGAAGCGGTTCCAGGGGCTTATGGACTTCTTTGAGCTGCCCATGGACCGGGCCGCGGGGAAGCTCTCCACCGGCCAGAAGAACCAGCTGGAGGTGATCTTGGCCCTCTGTCAGGGGGCGGACTACATCCTCATGGACGAGCCCTTCGCCGGCAACGACATCTTCAACCGGGAGGACTTCTACAAGGTGCTCCTGGGCATCCTGGAGCCCACGGAGACGGTGATCCTCTCCACCCACCTGCTGGAGGAGGTGGAGCACTTCATCGGCCGGGCGGTGCTGCTGCGGCAGGGCCGCATCGTGGGGGACGTGACCACCGGGGCGCTGGAGGACAGCGGCAGGACCCTCATGGACTACGTGAAGGAGACCTACCACTACCGCAGCGACCGGGTGCGGAAGGCCCTCTCGGATCTCACCGGGGAGGAGGAGGACGGATGAAGCGGACACTGATCCTGCTGCTGGCGCTGCTCCTGGCGGCGGTGGGCCTCCTCGCCGCCGGGGCGGGGTACCTCACCAGTACGGAGGATGATATCGAACTGACCCACCACCTGGTGGCCGGGGACCCCGCCGCCGCGGCGGGCATCAAGCTGACCCTGCCGGTAGGGGACCAGGGGTCCCAGACATGCTGGGAGACCACCGTGGACCTGGGGTCCGAGGAGCTGGCCCCAAAGACGGAGTTTACCTTCTACCCCAAGGGCAAGACCTGGGAAAATGATCCCCAGCCCCGGGTGGATATCTACACCGGCAGCATCAACTTCGGCATGAGCAGCACCGGCGGCATCGACTTTTCGGAGTATACCGGGGAGGGGGAAGAGGACCCCGGACGGCTTTACGATGCTACCATGATGGTTCTGCCGGCGGCGGATGTGGCGGAGCGGACGGAGAACGGGGAGACCCGGACGGAGACGCTGCGCCTTGCGGACTACTACGATTACTACCCCATGACGGTGGAGCTGTATCTGCCGGATCAGGAGGGCAGATCCCATGTGTACGCCACCTGGGCGGAGTGTCAGGCTCTCACGGACTACTTCGGGCTGCGGGTGCCGGAGGACCTGATGGTGGAGGTCAGCGTCACCAAGGATGAGCTGGGCCAGGTCTATAACGTAGAGACAAATGACGCGGATAACCAACGTTTCTGGTTCGACTGCCAGACGGTGGTGGTGGAGGACGGTGTGTGCCTGGCCATTGCTGTGATGAGTGAGGATATGGATGTGTCGAAGGACCTGGTGGCCTGCCGGGACGGCTTCGGCCTCTACTTCATTCCCTTCTCTGATGAATTGAAAACGGACTATGAGCAGGGGGACCCCGTCTTTGACCTGGAGCATGTGCGGATGTTCTGCCCCCTGGCCCCGGGGAGCGCTCCCATGTTGCTCAGCCGGGAAGCGGAGGGGCAGGTGCTCCTCTACGCCCGGGAGGACGGCGCCCTGAAGCTCTCCGTATTCGATACGGACACCTGGCAGTGCGTCCAGTGGGAGACCATCTTCCCCCTGGGGGAGGAGGACGCCTACTCCCTCCTGGGCAGCGGGGACGGCTTTATGGTCATGAGCGGTCCCGACAACATGTTCCGGGTGGTGGAGGAGGCGGACGGGGTCTATACCCCGGCCCTCTCCGGCGTACAGGACATGGGGGAGGGCTATGTGGACGAGTGGTGGTATAATGTTGAATGCGCCTACGACGGGCAGCGGCTGGCTGTTGCGGGCATTACCGCCAGCGGCGACTGCTCTCTCTGGGTCCAGGTCTACGACGAGACGGGCCTCACCTACGGGGCCCGGATCGACCACAGCCTGGACCGGGAGGACGCGTGGAATCTCTATGAATACAACGGCAATGTCGCCGATCAGTACCCCATCGTCGCCTTTACAGGGGCGTAAGCACGGATCGGGGCTGCGGAACACAAAAAACACGGCGCGGAAGCACTGCTTCCGCGCCGCGTTTTTATTGTATGGTATGTTTACTCCTTCACCGTGCCGTCGCCGTTGAATACCGGCAGGGGGGCGAGGTAGGTGATGTCCTTCCGGCCCAGGGCGTCGCCCTCGGCCAGGATGGCGGCCCGGCCGGTGACGGTGCCGCCAGCGGTCTTCACCAGCTCCTCCAGGGCGTGGAGGCTCTCGCCGGTGGAGATCACGTCGTCCACGATGAGGATCCGCTTGCCCTTGATGAGCTCGCAGTCGTCGGCCCCCAGGAACAGGTCCTGGGTCCTGAGCGTGGTGATGGAGCGGACGGACACGTGGATGGGATCGGGCATGTAGACCTTGGAGCCCTTCCGGGCGATAAAGTACTTCTTGGCCCCGGACTGGCGGGCCATCTCGTGGATCAGGGGAATGCTCTTGGCCTCGGCGGTGAGCATGTAGTCGTAGCTGTCGGCGGGGATCTTCTTGAGCAGCTCGCTGGCGCAGGCCACCGTCAGCTCCGCGTCGCCGAAGATGATAAACGCGCCGATGTAGAAATCGTCGGACACCTTGCACAGGGGCAGCTGCCGCTCCAGGCCGGCGACCTTCATGGTATAGGTCATGGGAAAGCCCTCCTCACTGTTTGACAAAACCGGCTTGCCGCCGGCGGGAATGTACCCTGCCGGGCAAAACGCCGGCAGACCGGCGGCCCGTAGGGCGGATTCTGCAACAAAAACATTATATAAATGCAGGATGAAAAAGTCAAGAGAGGATGGGAACGGCTCCGCTGGTGAAAATGTCTATGCGCCCTGAGAGCCTGGAATATCGGCCTGTTGGGGGCGGGACGGGCAGCGTTGGCTCCGCTTTTGGCAAAATAGCTGTAAGACTTCCCGGTTCTCTTGTGGGGTTGCACAAAAAAGAAATGGAAAGTTCCACGTTTTGCGCAGGAAAATCTGTATTGAGTTTTGGAGCGAATGATGGTAGTATGAACTTGATGGAGGAACAGGTCGGACCATCACCCGGCTTGTTCTGCAAGAAAAGCGAGGAAATAGTGAGGAGGATGATTCCAATGAACGCATATGTCGCCAGCGTAATCGAGAATGTGAAGAAAAAGCACGGCAATGAGCCCGAGTTTGTTCAGACCGTCGAGGAGGTCCTGACCTCTATCGCCCCCATGGTGGACAAACACCCCGAGTACGAGAAGGCCGACCTGCTCAACCGCATGGTGGAGCCCGAGCGTATGTTCACCTTCCGGGTGGTGTGGATGGACGACAACGGCAACTATCACACCAACATCGGTTACCGCTGCCAGTTTAACGGCGCCATCGGCCCCTACAAGGGCGGCCTGCGCTTCCAGCCCAATGTCTACCCCGGCATCATCAAGTTCCTGGGCTTTGAGCAGATCTTCAAGAACAGCCTCACCGGCCTGCCCATCGGCGGCGGCAAGGGCGGCAGCGACTTCGATCCCGCCGGCAAGTCCGACGCGGAGATCATGCGCTTCTGCCAGAGCTTCATGACCGCTCTGTACCGCTACATCGGGCCCGACATCGACGTGCCCGCCGGCGACATGGGCGTGGGCGGCCGTGAGATCGGTTACCTGTACGGCCAGTACCGCCGCCTGAAGGGCGTGTGGGAGAACGGCGTCCTCACCGGCAAGGGCTTCAGCTACGGCGGCAGCCTCACCCGTCCCGAGGCCACCGGCTACGGCGCTATGTACTACCTCCAGGAGGTCCTCAACCACGAGGGCGAGGACATCAAGGGCAAGACCATCGCCTGCGCCGGCTTCGGCAACGTGACCTGGGGCATCTGCAAGAAGGCCATGCACCTGGGCGCCAAGGTCGTCACCCTGTCCGGCCCCGACGGCTACATCTACGATCCCGACGGTGTCTCCACCAGCGAGGAGAAGGTCAACTACCTGGTTGAGATGCGCAACAGCGGCCGCAACAAGGTCAAGGACTATGCCGACAAGTTCGGCGTGCAGTTCTTCCCCGGCGAGAAGCCCTGGGGCGTGAAGGTGGATGTGGTCATGCCCTCCGCCATGCAGAACGACGTGCACATGGAGCACGCCAAGCAGATCGTGGCCAACGGCATCAAGTACTACATCGAAGTGGCCAACATGCCCACCACCAACGACGCGCTGTTCTACCTCATGGAGCAGAAGAACATGATCGTGGCCCCCTCCAAGGCTGTCAACGCCGGCGGCGTGGCCGTGTCCGCTCTGGAGATGAGCCAGAACAGCGAGCGCCTGGTCTGGTCCGCCGAGGAAGTGGACGAGAAGCTCAAGGGCATTATGAAGAACATCCACAAGGTGTCCGTGGAGGCCGCCGAGGAGTACGGCCTGGGCTACAACCTGGTGGCCGGCGCCAATATCGCCGGCTTCAAGAAGGTCGCCACCGCCATGATGGAGCAGGGCATCTTCTAATAGAGCCGCCCGACAGCAAGATACGCGCCAGAAGCGCCCCGGGAATTGGCGGGTGCTCGTAAGAAAGTAATTCACTCAAAATTACACTTACGGCATCTGTCAGACGGGATTGGGTAAATGAAATAT
>CALWYI010000131.1 GCA_944385715.1 uncultured Oscillospiraceae bacterium
TCGATCTCGTCGATGAACACCACCGCGGGGGCCACCTTCTTGGCCTCCTCAAAGAGGTCCCGGACACGGCTGGCGCCCACGCCCACATACAGCTCCACAAAGTCGGAGCCGGAGATGGAGAGGAACTGAACCCCGGCCTCCCCGGCCACCGCCCGGGCCAGCAGGGTCTTGCCGGTGCCCGGAGGGCCCACCAGCAGGACGCCCTTGGGGATCCTCGCCCCCAGGTCCAGGTACTTCTGGGGCTCCTGGAGAAACTGGACGATCTCCTGGAGCTCCTCCTTCTCCTCGTCTGCGCCGGCCACATCGGTGAAGTTCACCTTCTTGTTGCCGTCGGAGCCAAAGCGGATCCGGGCCCGGCCGAACTTCCGTCCCTGGTCCATGCCGCCGCCCCCCTGGGCTCTGGCCATGGCGTACTGCCACAGCAGGAACACCGCCCCGATGAGGAGCACATACAGGATGATCTCGCTCCACCAGGGAGGGGTGTACACCGGGGCCAGGTCGTAGTCCACCAGAATGCCCCGGGCCTTCTGGTCCGCGATCAGATCCCCCAGATCCTCCCGGAACACCGCCACGCTGCTCAGCTCGTTGCGCACCACGGTGCCGTCCTGGAGGTTCAGATACAGGTCCGTGCCGTCCTTGACGTAGAAGCTCTTCACCTGCTCCTTTTCAAACAGGTCCTGGACCTGGGAATAAGTGACGGCCGCCCCGCCGCTGCTGCCGGAAAAGGCGTAAAATGCCAGCATCAGCATGATGGCCGCCAGGAAATACAGCCCCATGCCGGGCCGTCTCGTCTGCTTGGTCAAACATCAACCACTCCTTCGCGGGCGGCTGCGCCCGCCGATTTTGCCGTACCGGGACGGCTGGAAAATTTACTCCCCGCTGTACACCTCCGGCTTCAGAACGCCGATGTAGGGGAGATTGCGGTACTTCTGGCAGTAGTCCAGGCCGTAGCCCACCACGAACTCGTCGGGGACGGTGAAGCCGATGTAGTCGGCGGTGATGACCTTGGTGCGGCGGCTGGGCTTATCCAGCAGGGTGCAGATGGACACCGACGCCGCCCCCTTGGTGAGAAAATACTGCTTGAGGAAGCTCAGGGTGTTGCCGCTGTCCAGAATATCCTCGATGACCACCAGATTCCGCCCGGAGATATCCTGCTGGATATCGTGGGTGATCTGCACCGCGCCGGAGCTTCTGGTGGCGTTGCCATAGGAGGACACGGCGATGAACTCCACGTCGCTCTTCACCTGGCAGGCCCGGACGATGTCCGCCATGAAGATGAAGGCGCCCCGCAGCACACTGACAAACAGGGGATTCTTTCCCTTGAAGTCCTTATACATCTGGTCGCCCAGCTCTTTGACGCGGGCAGCGATCTCCTCCTGGGTGTACAGCACCTTCAGAATGTCCTGATCCATCATGCTCATATTCTCTCTCCTTATTCTTCCTCGTCTTCCCCTGTCTCCTCTTCACTCCGGGAGAACAGCTCCTCCGCCAACTCCCCGGCGGCAGGCAGGTACTCATAAGGTACATAAAACCGGTAGCGCTCGAACTTGCTGCCCAGGGTGGCGGTCCATCCCGCCCCCCACTGGGGCTTTGCCAGGGCGGGAATGGCTTTCTGCCGCAGCACGTCGGAAAAGATCCCGGACCAGGGCTCCTGCAGCTCCACAACAAAGCAGAGATCCTCCGGCAGGATCGGCCAGAGTTTCTTCTCCCCGCACAGGGGACAGGCCTCCTCCTCCGTGGGGACCATGCAGTGCCTACAGTAGTTCACTGTCCTTCTCCTCCTTCTCCCAAACAACGGTGAGGGTCCGCTCCCCTGGCCGGGGCCGGAGGCTCCAGTCCACCGCCACCCCCAGCACCGCCACGGGCCTGCCCTCCAGATACAGGGCCGGGTGCTCCTCCCGCTGGTCGGCGGGAATGCCCTGGTCGGCAAAGAGGCGCTTGATGGAGCGGCTGCCGTTTTCCACCGCCAGCCGCCCGGTGCCGTCCCAGGCGGCGATGGTCAGGGGGCCGGTGATCTCCCGGGCCGCCAGCGCCGCCGCGATCCCCTGGGGGGGCGGCCCTCCCGCGCCCTCGCTGACCCGCAGGGTCCGCCCGCCCCAGAGCTGTCTGCCCGGCCTGAGGACCAGGGGCGGCGGAGGCGGCGGCAGACGCCGCAGCGTCAGCCGGTGGGCCTGCCGGAACGCCTGAATCCCGTCGGGCAGGTCCAGAAAACCGCCGCTGCCCAGGGCCAGCACCGCGTCGGTCTGGGCGGCGGTGAGGCCCGCGCCCAGCTGCTGGGCCATGGCCCGCACCAGCCGCCGCCGGATGGCCAAGTCCCGGCCCATAAGGGTATTGATGGGCAGCGTGACCCGGTCCGCCTCCACCGGCGGCAGCAGCGCCGCGCACTCGTCCGCCAGGTGGTTCTCCTCCTCCCGGAGAATGCCCGCTGCCCCGGCAATCCGGGCGGTGCAGCCCGGGGCGACGGCCTCCAGCAGCGGCGTCACCTCGATCCGCAGGCGGTTGCGGACAAAGGCCGTGTCCGCGTTGCTCTCATCCTCCACATAGGGGATGTGGTTCTCCTCCACATAGCTGTCGATATCCCGCCGGTCCGTCTCCAGAAAGGGGCGCACGATCCGGCCCCGCACCGGGGCGATCCCCCCCAGGCCCCGGAGGCCCGTCCCCCGGAGCAGATGGAGCAGCACCGTCTCCGCGTTGTCCTGGACATGGTGGGCGGTGGCGATCCGCTGGGCGCCCAGCCGGTCCGCCGCCTCCTCCAGAAAGCGGTAGCGGAGGGTCCGGGCGGCGTCCTCCAGGGACGCGCCGTGCTCCCGGGCCCAGGCCCGCACGTCGCCGGTGCAGCAGGCCAGGGGGATATGCCGGTCGGCGCACCAGAGGCGGACAAAGTCCTCATCCCGGTCGGCCGTGGGCCGCAGGAGGTGGTTATAGTGGGCGGCATGGAGGGTAAAGCCCTCCTCCGCCGCCATATCTTCCAAAAAGCACAGCAGCGCCATGGAGTCCCGTCCTCCGGAAACGGCACATAACAGTATGCCTCCCCTCGGGGGGAACATATCCTTCTCCCGGCAGAATTCCCGGGCTTTGGCCAGAGCCGGTGGGAGGACGCGTCTGTCCGACGTCACCGCTCCTCATCCTCCCTCTTCCTTTTCTGCTCCTCCAGCCACTTCCGGTACCGGCCCATGGCCCAGTAGGACAGGGCAAAGCTGACCACGAAGGCGGCGATCAGCCCCGCCACTCCGGCCCTCCGGTCCCAGCTTCCGGCGGCGGAGATCACGGGCGCGAACAGGGTGAACACCACCAGGTAGATCAGCCACGTCAGCTCCGGTACCTCACTGATCTGCCGCTTTACGCACCGGCGGACCCGCCAGACCAGGTAGGCCGCCGCCGCCAGCCAGATCAGTACGCCTATGACAATATAGTCTTCCATTTTCTATCCGCTCCTTCTTCCGCTCCGCTCCCGGAACTACTCCTCATCAAAGCGCCGCTCGATGGTGCTGAAGGTGGTGTACTCCGGCATCCACCGCAGGGCCAGCTTGCCCACCTCGCCGTGGCGGTTCTTTGCCACGATGCACTCGGCGATGTTCTTGTTTTCCGTGTCCTCTTTATAGTAGTCCTCCCGGTAGAGGAACATGACGATATCCGCGTCCTGCTCAATGGCGCCGGACTCCCGCAGGTCCGAGAGCATGGGGCGCTTGTCCTCCCGCTTCTCGTTGGCGCGGCTGAGCTGGCTGAGGCAGATGACGGGGACGTTGAGCTCCTTGGCCATGATCTTGAGCATCCGGGAGATATCGCTGACCGCCTGCTGGCGGTTCTCCCCGGCGTAGCTCTTCCCGCCGGAGGAGGTCATCAGCTGGAGGTAGTCGATGACCACCAGGCCCAGGTTCTCGATCCGGCGGCACTTGGCGTTCATGTCCGCCACCGTAAGGAGGGGGTTGTCGTCGATGCGGATGTCCGTCTGCCTGAGGGTCCGGGCGGCCTGGGTCAGCTTCCCCCAGTCGGAGGCGCTGAGCCGCCCCGTGGCCAGCCGGCCGTTCTCCACCAGCCCCTCGGAGGAGAGGAGGCGGCTCACCAGCTGCTCCTTGCTCATCTCCAGGGAGAACACCGCCACCGCCTTGCCGCTCTGCTTGGCCACGTTCAGGGCCATGTTCAAAGCGAAGGAGGTCTTGCCCATGGCGGGCCGGGCCGCCAGCAAAATGAGGTCCGAGCGGTTGAGGCCGTGGAGCTTCTGGTCCACGGCGGAAAAGCCGCTGGAGAGGCCGGGCAATCCCGTCTTCCCCGCCGCCAGCTCGTTGAGCTGGTCCAGCACCGGCTTGATGATCTGTCCGATGGGCACCATGTCCTGGGCGGCCCGGCCCCGGCGGATGGCGTAGATCCGCTGCTCGGCGGCCTCCAGCACCGACTGGGCCTCCCCGGTGCCCTCCTGGACCATGGCCAGCACGTCCCCGGCGGCCTTGGCCAGGCTCCGCAGCAGGGCCTTGCTGCGGACGATGGCCACGTACTCCATGACGTTGGCGCTGGTGGGGGTCACCTCCATGAGCTGCACCAGGTAGTTGCGGGTGGTGAGCTCGTCGTAGGTGCCGTTTTTCTGCATCTCCTCCGCCACGGTGACGCCGTCCACCGGCTTGGAGTAGCTGAACATGGTGTAGATGGTCTCAAAGATCTCCCGGTTCTGCCGGATGTAGAAGTCCTCCGGCTGGAGCTTGTCCATCACGTCCTTGATGCAGTCGGCGTCGATGAGCAGAGAGCCCAGTACCGCCTGCTCCGCCTCCAGGCTGTGGGGCATCTGACGGCTCAGCAGCTCGTCCATGGGCGCTCTCCTCCTTGTTCTCACGATCGTTTTTGCCGGCTGCCGCCGGCGGAGACTGCCGCCGGGGCCCGGCGGCGGGGGGCTTTTCAGAGGATGGTTCCTCTGAATGTCTCTTTTTCAGCCTTTCAGTCTGCTTGCCTCCGGCGGGCCCACTTCTGGGCGGTGGTTTCCGGGGCTCCCCGCCCCGGACCCGGGTGCTTACCGCCGGGGGCTATGCGCCCCCAAACCCCGCAGTTCACTTTTGTACGCACAAAAGTGAACCGAAAAAGCGCCAGCCC
>CALWYI010000132.1 GCA_944385715.1 uncultured Oscillospiraceae bacterium
GGACTGTGCAACCTCCGCATGGACGACACCAACCCCACCAAGGAGGACGTGGAGTATGTGGAGGCCATCCAGGAGGATATCCACTGGCTGGGGTTCGACTGGGGCGACCGGTTCTACTACGCCTCCGACTACTTCGAGAAGATGTACGAGTGCGCCGTGTCCCTCATTAAAAAGGGCCTGGCCTACGTCTGTGAGCTGACCCCGGAGCAGATGAAGGAGATGCGGGGCGATGTGAGCTGCCCCGCCCAGTGTCCCTACCGGGACCGCCCCATCGAGGAGAGCCTGGACCTCTTCGCCCGGATGCGGGCCGGGGAGTTCCCCGACGGCGCCATGACCCTCCGGGCCAAGATCGATCCCGCCTCCGGCAATTTCAATATGCGGGACCCGGTGATCTACCGCATCAACCACATGCACCACCACCGCCAGGGGGACAAGTGGTGCATCTACCCCATGTATGACTTCGCCCACCCCATCGAGGACGCCCTGGAGGGCATCACCCACAGCCTCTGCTCCCTGGAGTTTGAGGCCCACCGTCCCCTGTACAACTGGGTGGTGGAGCACTGCGACCTGCCGGCGAAGCCCAGGCAGATCGAATTCGCCCGCCTGGGCATCGACCACACGGTCATGAGCAAGCGCAAGCTCCGGGCCCTGGTGGAGGGCGGTCTGGTCTCCGGCTGGGACGATCCCCGGATGCCCACCCTCTGCGGCCTCCGCCGCCGGGGCTATACCCCCGCCTCCATCCGCAATTTCTGTGAGCGCATCGGCGTGGCCAAGGCCGCCAGCACCGTGGAGTACAGCTTCCTGGAGCACTGCCTGCGGGAGGACCTCAACGAGACCGCCCAGCGGGTGATGGCGGTGATCCGCCCGGTAAAGCTCGTCATTACCAACTACCCCGAGGGCCGGAGCGAGACCTTCGAGGTGGAGAACAACCCCAACCGCCCTGAGGACGGCACCCGCACCATCACCTTCTCCCGGGAGCTGTACGTGGAGGCGGAGGACTTCCTGGAGGAGCCGGTGCCCAAGTACAAGCGCCTCTACCCCGGCGGCCCGGAGTGCCGCCTGAAGGGGGCCTACCTCATCACCTGCACCGGCTGCAAAAAGAACGACGACGGCACCATTGCCGAGATTTACGCCACCTACGACCCGGACAGCCGGGGCGGCAACCCCGCCGACGGCCGGAAGGTGAAGGGGGCCACCATCCACTGGGTGGACGCCGCCACCGCCGTGGACGCGGAGTGCCGCCTCTACGACGACCTGTTCCTGGATGCCGCCCCCGACGCCGCCGACAGGGACTTCCTGGAGTGCCTGAACCCGGCCTCTCTGGAGGTGGTCACCGGCTGCAAGGTGGAAGCGGGGCTGAAGGACGCCGTGGCCCCCGCCAGCTTCCAGTTCATGCGCCTGGGCTATTTCTGCCTGGACAACAGGGACTCCAAGCCCGGCCATCTGGTGTTCAACCGCAGCGTCAGCCTGAAGGACAGCTTCAAGAAGTAGCGCGGAGGGCTGCCTGGCCCTTTTGCACAGAACGGGGACCGCGATGATTCGCGGTCCCCGTTCTCCTATAACAACATAGAAGTCCTGACAGAAAGCAATGGGGCCCCGCAGACAGCCGCGGAGCCCCGTTGCTTTTTCTATTCCTCCCGGAATCTCAGCGATCCCAGTAGAGAGGATACTTGATGGTGATCTCCGCCACCTTGGCCCGGGCCTCCTTGACCCCGGCCTCCCGCTGGGAGACCAGGATGTCGATGCACTGGGCGATGGTTTCCATGTCCGCGGGCTGGAGGCCACGGGCGGACACGGCGGCGGTGCCCAGGCGGATGCCGTTGGGGCAGTTGGCCCCGGCGGTGTCGTAGGGGATGGAATTCTTGTTGCAGGTGATGTTGGCGCTGTCCATGAGCTCCTCGCACTCCTGGCCGGTGATGCCCTTGTTGCGCAGATCCACCAGCATCAGGTGGTTGTCCGTGCCGCCGGACACCAGCTCAAAGCCCCGGGCCTGGAGGGCCCCGGCCAGAGCCTGGCTGTTGGCCAGCACCAGCTTCTGATACTCTGTAAAGGCGGGGTCCAGGGCCTCCTTGAAGGCCACCGCCTTGGCGGCGATGATGTGCATGAGGGGGCCGCCCTGGATCCCGGGGAACACCCATTTGTTGAGCTTGTGGGCCTCGGCAAACTCGGCGGTGGAGAGGATCAGGCCGCCCCGGGGTCCCCGGAGGGTCTTGTGGGTGGTGGAGGTGGCCACGTCCACCCAGGGGAAGGGGCTGGGGTGGAGGCCGGTGGCGACAAGACCGGCGATGTGGGCGATGTCGCTCATGAGGAAGGCGCCGCACTTGTCGGCAATCTCCCGGAAGCGCTTGAAGTCGATGACCCGGGGATAGGCGCTGGCGCCGCAGATAATAAGTTTGGGCTTGTGCTCCATGGCCAGGCGCTCCACCTCGTCGTAGTCGATATAGCCCTGCTCGTTGACGCCGTAGCCCACGATGTTGAAGTAGGTGCCGGAGAAGTTCACGGGGCTGCCGTGGGTCAGGTGGCCGCCGTGGGAGAGCTTCATACCCATCACGGTGTCGCCGGGCTTGCACAGGGCCATCTCCACCGCCATGTTGGCCTGGGCGCCGGAGTGGGGCTGGACGTTGGCGTAAGTGCAGCCGAAGAGCTTCTTGGCCCGTTCGATGGCGATGTTCTCCACCACGTCCACGTACTCGCAGCCGCCGTAGTAGCGGTTGCCGGGGTAGCCCTCGGCGTACTTGTTGGTCAGGGGGTTGCCGGCGGCCAGCTGCACGGCCCGGCTGGTAAAATTCTCCGAGGCGATGAGCTCGATGTGGCTCTCCTGCCGGTCCACCTCCGCCTGGATGGCGCTGGCTACCTCGGGGTCCACATGGTTGATGACGTCCACTCCATAGGTCATGGCAAATTTCTCCTGTTCCCGGCAAAAAAGCCGATTTTTTAAAAACATATCACATTTCGACAGAAAATACACTAGCTGTTTTGCCCAATAAATTTTTAATTTTTTGTACAAAATGATGACAGAAGCGCTTTCCGCCTGTATCGATCAATTTTTCCAGGTTCTTTTTTAAAACTCCCTGCGGCAGGCGGCGGTTTTCCGATGACAAAAGCTGCACTTTTTCTTCTGTATATTCTCCCCAGCCCAGGGACACAATGCCAGTAAGGTTCAGGGACAAGGAGGAGAGGCGCGTGCAGGGAAAGGTGGAGGTCAGCGGTGTCAACACCGCGCGGCTGAAGGTGCTCAGCAACGAACAGACCATGGAGCTGCTGCGAAAGGCCAAGGCGGGGGACAAGGCGGCCCGGGAGGAGCTCATCAGCGGCAATCTCCGGCTGGTGCTCTCGGTGATCCAGAAGTTCAGCGGCCGGGGGGAGAACCCGGACGACCTCTTCCAGGTGGGCTGTGTGGGCCTCATTAAGGCCATCGACGGCTTTGACCTCAGCCAGCCGGTGCGCTTTTCCACCTACGGCGTGCCCATGATCGTGGGGGAGATCCGCCGCTACCTCCGGGACAACAGCGCCGTGCGGGTGAGCCGGAGCCTCCGGGACACCGCCTACCGGGTGATGCAGGCCCGGGAGAAGCTGATGGCGGACAGCCAGAAGGAGCCCACGGTGGAGCAGCTGGCGGCGGAGCTGGGGATCCCCCGGGAGGAGGTGGTCTTCGCCATGGACGCGGTGACGGAGCCGGTGAGCCTCTTTGAGCCCCTCTACTCCGACAGCGGGGACACAGTGTGCGTCATGGACCAGGTCCGGGACAAGAAGAATACCGACGAGCAGTGGCTGGAGCAGATCGCCCTCAAAGACGCCCTGGACCGGCTGGGGGAGCGGGAGCGCCACATCCTGGCCCTCCGGTTCTACGAGGGCAAGACCCAGATGGAGGTCTCGGCGGAGGTGGGCATCTCCCAGGCCCAGGTGAGCCGCCTGGAGAAGAGCGCCCTGCGGGCCATCCGGAAGAATATCTGAGGCCCGGCGGCATAGGACAATCCGCCCGGCGCATACCATCCCGTAAGAGGGGGGATGGAGATGCAGTGCAGAATGGTGGAGCTGCGGTATAAAGAGGTCATCAACATCTGCGACGGATGCCGGCTGGGCTTCGTGGGGGATGTGGAGGTGCTGATCCCGGAGGGCCGGGTGACGGCGCTGATCGTGCCGGGGCCCTGCCGGTTTTTCGGCCTGTTCGGCAGGGGGGAGGAGTACTACATCCCCTGGGACTGCATCAAGCAGATCGGCGACGACATCATCCTTGTGAACAAGCCGGTGGAGCGGCGGCCTCCCTACCAGGACCGCCGCCGCCGCAGAAGGCTGTTTTAGCCGATGAAACCGGGACCATCCTGGGGAGAATCGAAAATTTTCTGATTTTTTCCGCAAAAAGTCCTTGCGTTTTTCGGAAGGATATGGTACTATATTTCAGCATTACGCACGGACCTTGATGTCTGGTCGGTGCCGCCAGCGGCGGTTGGCCCGGCAGAGGAGAGGTCCGGAGGTAACGAACTAAATTTTTATCGGAGGAAACAACAACTATGGCAAGTGTCGTATCCATGAAGCAGCTGCTGGAAGCCGGCGTCCACTTCGGTCACCAGACCCGCCGGTGGAACCCCAAGATGGCCCCCTATATCTACACCGAGCGCAACGGGATCTACATCATCGACCTGCAGAAGACCGTCAAGAAGCTGGAGGAGGCCTACAACTTCGTGCGCCAGCTCAGCGAGAACGGCGAGTCCCTGCTGTTCGTGGGCACCAAGAAGCAGGCCCAGGAGGCCATCAAGGACGAGGCCCTGCGCTGCAACATGTTCTTTGTCAACGCCCGCTGGCTGGGCGGCATGATGACCAACTTCAAGACCATGCGCACCCGCGTGGACCGTCTCACCCAGCTCAAGCGCATGCAGGAGGACGGCACCTTTGATATGCTGCCCAAGAAGGAAGTCATCAAGCACATGGGCGAGATCGAGAAGCTGGAGAAGTACCTGGGCGGCGTGAAGGAGATGAAGAAGCTCCCCGGCGCGCTGTTCATCGTGGACACCCGCAAGGAGCGCAACGCCATCGCCGAGGCCCACAAGCTGGGCATCCCCGTGGTGGCCAT
>CALWYI010000133.1 GCA_944385715.1 uncultured Oscillospiraceae bacterium
CCCTTTAAGAGGGCGACAGCCGAAGCTGGACCAGATACCCGCCACAGATCAGATGCCAAAAAGCACTGGTTCAGTGGCTGCGCAATATCAAACCTGATGGCGTCCGATTGGGCAAAAAAGGGGGTCCGGGGAGTCCCCGGCGGCGTTTTGGTTACTTTGCCGCCGAGGGCAAAGTAACCGCGGGGTGCGGGGGCGCGTAGCCCCCGTTGACAAGCGCCGGGGTCCGGGGCTGGGTAAGCCCCGGCAATGAGAACCGCAGGGTCCGGGGCCGGGCAGGCCCCGGTTTCGTTCCCGCCCGCCCGGCGACGGGCGAATCAGCCCTCCAGGGGCCGGGCAGGCCCCAACAGCAGGCACTGGGCCCGGGGGCCCGGATAAAAATGAGGTGATCCCATGAGACAGCAGAAGAGGCCCCTGGGCCTCTATCTCCACATCCCCTTCTGCAGGAGCAAGTGCATCTACTGCGATTTCTACTCCCTGCCCTCGGCGGAGGACAGGATGGACCGCTATGCAGCGGCCCTCTGCCGCCACCTTATGGAGACGGCCCCCCAGGCCGCGCCCTACACGGTGGACACGGTGTACTTCGGGGGCGGCACCCCCTCCTACCTGGGGGTGAAGCGGCTGAAAAAGCTGCTGAAAACTGTAGAAAAGCACTATGCCCTCTCCCGGGAGGCGGAGGTCACCATGGAGGCCAACCCGGACAGCCTCCGGGACTGGCGGGACGTGCGGGCCCTCCGCCGGGCCGGGGTGAACCGGATCTCCCTGGGGGTCCAGTCCACCGACGACGCCGAACTGAAAACCATCGGCCGGGTCCACACCTTCGCCCAGGTGCGGGAGGCGGTGGACGCCGTCCGGAGGGGCGGGGTGAAAAACCTCTCCCTGGACCTGATCTACGGCCTGCCGGACCAGACCATGGAGCGGTGGCAGGCCACCCTGGCCCAGGTGGCGGATCTGGGGCCGGAGCACCTGAGCTGCTACGGCCTGAAGGTGGAGGAGGGCACGCCCCTCTGGCGGATGCGGGAGAGCCTGGTCCTCCCCGACGACGACCTCCAGGCGGACATGTACCTCTGGGCGGTGGATTTTCTGGCCCGCCGGGGCTATGAGCAGTACGAGATCTCCAACTTCGCCAGGCCCGGCTTCGCCTCCCGCCACAACCTCAAGTACTGGACCCTTCAGGAGTACGCGGGCTTCGGCCCCGGGGCCCACTCCGATTTCGGCGGCGTGCGCTACGCCTTCGTCCGGGATCTCGCGGCCTACTGCGCCGGGGTGGAGAGCGGCGGCAGCATTCTCTCGGAGAGCGAGCGGATCTCCGACCGGGAGCGGCACCGGGAGTACCTGATGCTGGGTCTGCGGACGGCGGCGGGGATCTCCCGCCGGGCGTTCGAGAGCCGCTGCCGGACCTCCTTCGACCCCATCGAGGGGGTGCTGGAGAAACTGGCGGCCCCCGGCTACGCCAGAAAGGAGGGGGACCGCTGGCGCCTCACGCCGGTGGGCTTCCTGGTGTCCAACCAGATCATCGGCCAGGCCCTGGAGGCCCTGGAGACGGAGCGCCGCCGCCGGGCGGAGGCAGCGGAGCGGGGAGATTACCGGATCCGCTGAGGCGGCGAGGAAACAGGAAAAGCGGGAGCCGCGAGGCTCCCGTTTTTTTGCAAAAAACTTTGGAAAACCTGCCGCATTTTACATGCCGGTTCCGCCGGTAAAATTCCATCCTCCGCAAATACTAGGACCAGCGCGAACATGGCGCAAATCCAGGGAGAAGGAGGAAACGCGGATGAAAAAGAGAGGACTTTTGCTTGTAGCGGCCCTGGCGCTGGTGCTGCTGCTGGCGGCCTGCGGCGACCGGGACGACAAGAAGAACAACAGCAGCAGCAACCAGACCAACAACGGCGTTACCAATAACGACGTGATGGACGACAGCATTCTGGGCAATGACGGCGTCACAAACAACAGTGGCATGAACGATGGTACCACCAACAACGGTGGAACGAACAGCAACGCCGCCGACAACCATTCCGCCGGAAGCAACGCCAAAAGCCGCTCCGGGAAGTCGGATACCAACAGCTTCCAGCAGATGCTGGACAACGCCCGTGTCCACGACACCGACGGCGATCTCACCGACGGCGAGAACAGCAGCTGGTAAGGGGCAAAAACCGTCCCATCCGTTTCGGATGGGACGGTTTTTTTGTGGGGCGCTTCCGTTCTGGACGGTCCGCAGGAAAGCCGGGGCTGGGAGGGAGTCTCAACCCCGGCGGAGTAATGTTACATACCGGCCATACCGGCAGTAATAATGGCCATGTTATAGCCCGTCCCGCGAAAGCGGCGCTTTCGCGGGAGCCCTGAGAATTGGACCTGCGCGGCGGAAGTGAATTCCGCCTTGCGCCGAGGTTTTGCCCGGGGGCAAAACGCTCGTACGCCGCCGGAGGCGGCGGGGCCTCGTCGGTCTAAAACATGGCCTGGGCCGGGAGGAGATCCCGGCCCAGGTGAAAATCTTACATGCCAGCCATGCCCGCGGTGATAATGGCCATGTTGTAGACCTCCTCGGCGTTGCAGCCCCGGGAGAGGTCGTTGATGGGGGCGTTGAGGCCCTGGAGAATGGGGCCGTAGGCGTCATAGCCGCCCAGGCGCTGGGCGATCTTGTAGCCGATGTTGCCCGCCTCGATGCAGGGGAAGATAAAGGTGTTGGCGTAGCCCGCCACCTTGCTGCCGGGGAACTTCAGCTGGCCCACGGTGGGGCTCACGGCGGCGTCAAACTGCATCTCGCCGTCGATGGCGAACTCGGGGGCCATCTCCTGGGCCACCTTGGTGGCCTCGGCGCTGAGACCAACGGTGGCGCCCTTGCCGGAGCCCTTGGTGGAGAAGCTCAGCAGAGCCACCTTGGGGTCGATGCCGAAGAACCGGGCGGTCTTGGCGGACTCCACGGCCACCTCCGCCAGCTTCTGGGCGGCGGACACGGTGACATTGCCCTCCTTGTCCAGGCTGTCCTCGTAGCTGATGTTGATGGCGCAGTCGCCCATGCAGATGAGCCGCAGAGCCTCGTCGCCGGTGTCCCGCTTCATGATGAAGGCGGAACTCACCAGGTGGGCGCCGGGCTTGGTCTTGATGAGCTGCAGGGCGGGACGGACGGTGTCGGCGGTGGAGTAGGTGGCGCCGCCCAGCAGGGCGTCGGCCTTGCCCATCTTCACCAGCATGGTGCCGAAGTAGTTGCCCTTCTGCAGGGCGGAGCGGCACTCGTCGGCGGACATCTTGCCCTTGCGCAGGGCCACCATCTTCTCCACCATCTCGTCCATGCCGGCGTAGGTCTGGGGGTCGATGATCTCCGCCTTGGACACGTCGAAGCCGTTCTTCTCGGCGGCGGCCTTCACCTCGTCCACGTTGCCCACCAGGATCACATCCATGATGTCCTCCTTCAGCAGCCGGGCGGCGGCCTCCTGGATGCGGGCGTCGGGGCCCTCGGTAAAGACGATGGTGCGTCGGGTCTCCTTCAGGTTCTTCAGAAGAGCTGTTAACATTTCCCTGTCCTCCGTGTGTACATGATTTGATATTGTCAGCCGCGGCGTCCGCGGCCGCCGTTTCACGACACCAGTATACACCAGCTTGCCGCCGTCCTCAACGGGAAAATCATAAAAAGAAGAAAAAAATCCCGTCGGAACCCGGCCATAATTCCACAAAATCCGGTGGTTTCCGTCGGGGACACACAGGATATAGGGGTTGACGAACGGCGAGAAATAGAGTAGAATGACAATTGTAACTTTTTGTTACACTTTTATCTGATTTGTAATCTGTAACGGAGGAATCGATAGATGGCCGCAAAAGAGAAAGGAAGGAAGCGGGTCCCCAGCTTCCGGGACCGCCAGCGGTTCCCGGAGAGCAGCAGCCCCTACAAGCAGCTGCGGCTGCTGCTGCAGGGCTCCATGCCCCTGGTGCGCTGCAGGCTGCGGGCCCTGGTCTACCAGGTGCGCTCCCTGCTGGCGGACGTCGCCGCCCGGCTCCACGTGGTGAGCCTGCCCCGGCGGGCACAGACGGCTCTGTTTCTGGCGGGCAGCCTGGCCGTTGCCGTGTTCGCCGTGTTCAACAGCCTGTATACCACCGGCACCACCGTCACCCTGGACGGCGTGACGCTGGCCACCGTGGCCTCCCAGGAGGAGGCGGAGGCCGCCAAGCTCTCCGTGGAGCGCAGCATCTCCGACGTGGTGGGCTATGACTATACCCTGGAGGACAGCCAGGTTTCCTACTCCACCGGTCTCACCTTCCGCAGCGCGGTGGTGGACGAGGCGGAGCTGGAGGCGGCCCTCAGCGACTCCCTGCGGATGGTGGAGCACGGCTACGCCCTGTATGTGGACGGGGAGATGATCGGCGCCACCCAGACCCAGGGCGCTCTGGAGGAGCTGCTGGAGCAGGTGGCTGCCCCCTACCGCAACGAGAATACTGTCTCCATCGACTTTGTGGAGGACATTGAGATCAGGGAGTGCGACCTGCCGGTGGACCAGTTCACCAACCTGGCGGACGTGGCCCTGCTCCTCAACAGCAGCAAGGCCGGCGAGGTCACCTACACCGTGGAGAAGGGCGACGTGTGGAGCGTCATCGCCCAGGACCACGACATGACCAACTCCGAGCTCCTCAAGCTGAACCCCGGCTACGATATCAACAAGCTGCAGATCGGCGACGTGCTGGTCATCAGCAACGCGGTGCCCTATCTCACCATCGTGGCCACCCAGATGGAGTACTACCAGGCGGACATCCCCTACGAGATCGAGTATGTGGATGACAACACCATGTGGGAGGGCGATACCAAGGTCATCTCCAAGGGCGAGTACGGCACCTCCGACGTGGTGGCCAGGGTCACCTATCAGGGCGTGGAGGAGATCGAGCGGATCATCGAGTCCGAGACGGTCCTGGTGGAGCCTGTGACGGAGATCCAGGCCAGAGGCACCCTGGAGCGGCCCAGCTGGGCGCCCACCGGCACCTTCCGCTGGCCCACCAGCGGCTCCCTCACCTCCGACTACGGCTACCGGTACATCTTCGGCGGCAGTGA
>CALWYI010000134.1 GCA_944385715.1 uncultured Oscillospiraceae bacterium
TCCGGCGACTCCGTCAGCGTGTATCCCACCTTCTCCATCTC
Source organism: uncultured Oscillospiraceae bacterium (assembly GCA_944385715.1). Taxonomy (GTDB): domain Bacteria; phylum Bacillota; class Clostridia; order Oscillospirales; family Oscillospiraceae; genus Pelethomonas. The sequence goes on from CALWYI010000134.1 coordinate 42, forward strand.
CCAGGCGGTGAAGGACACCATCCTGGACTACACCAAAAAACTGGGCCTCGGCATCGGCATCGTGGGCCTATACAACATCCAGTTCATCGTGGACCGGCAGGACAAGGTGTACATCATCGAGGTGAACCCCCGGTCCTCCCGGACGGTGCCCTTCCTCTCCAAGGCCACGGGCTGGTCTCTCGCGGACATCGCCACCAACGTGATCCTGGGTGAGAGCCTGAAGGACCAGGGCATCACCGACCTCTACCCCAGGGAGAAGGAGCGCTGGTACTGCAAGGTGCCGGTGTTCTCCTTCAGTAAGCTCTCCGGCATGGACACCTACCTCTCCCCGGAGATGAAGTCCACCGGCGAGGCCATCGGCTACGACGACCGGCTGCCCTACGCCCTCTACAAGGCCATGGAGGCCGCCGGCATGAAGCTCCAGGACCACGGCACGGTGCTCCTCTCCGTATGCGAGGAGGATCTGGAGGAGGCGCTGCCCCTGGTGGAGCGGTTCTACCGCCTGGGCTTCAACATCGAGGCCACCACCGGCACCGCCCACTATCTCAAGGACCACGGCATCCGTACCCGGATGAAGAAGGACTACACCGAGGACCCCGCCGATATCACCGCCGCCATGCGCAGCGGCAAGGTGGCCTACCTCATCAACACCCGGGACCCCCACTCCGCCGCCCATGTCACCGCCGGCGTGGAGATGCGCCGTCTGGCCATCGAGAACAACCTCACCACCTTCACCTCCCTGGACACCGTCAAGGCCCTGCTGGACGTGCTGGAGGCCATCTCCAGCCGCATCTCCCCCATCGACGGCTGAGAAGGCGGAGGACCCTCCGCGACCGGGCGGCGGCGCTTCGGCTGCGCCCGGCGGCGGCGTCCGCACGGTGAAGAAGGAGAGAAAAACAGCCATGATCAAGCTGCTGAAAAACGCCCGGGTCTACGCCCCCGCCCCCCTGGGCGTGAAGGATATCCTCATCGCGGGGGAGAAGATCTGCCGCATCGACGACCACATCGGGGGCTATGCGGGCCTGCCCGACGTGGAGGTGTTCGACCTGGAGGGCCGGACCCTGGTCCCCGGCTACATCGACCTCCACGTTCACATCACCGGCGGCGGCGGTGAGCAGGGCCCCGCCTCCCGGGTGCCGGAGAGCCGGCTGAGCGTGTTTGTGGAGAGCGGCATCACCACCGTGGTGGGCCTTCTCGGCACCGACGGCGTCACCCGCAGCATCGAGAACCTGGTGGCCAAGGCCAGGGCCCTCACCGAGGAGGGCATCACCGCCTACGCCCTCACCAGCGCCTACGGCTATCCCCCCACCACCCTGACCGGCAGCGTAGAGAAGGACATCGTCATGGTGCCCCCCATCATCGGCGTGAAGGTGGCGGTGTCCGACCACCGCAGCTCCAACCCCACCGGGGAGGAGCTGATCCGCCTGGCCACGGCGGCGCGGCGGGCGGGGCTCCTCAGCGCCACGGCGGGCCTTGTCACCATGCACATGGGCTCCGGCAAGGGGGGCCTGGACCCCGTGTTCTACGTGCTGGACCACTCCGACGTGCCCGCCAGGAACCTCCTGCCCACCCATATGCACCGGACCCAGGCCCTCATGGACCAGGGGGTGGAGCTGGTGCGCCGGGGCGGCTTCATCGATTTCACCGCCGGCTGCGGCGACCGGGAGATGGAGGCCAATGCCGACAAGCTGGCCGCCTGCCTGAGCCGGGAGGGGGTTACCCCCGACCATGTCACCCTGTCCAGCGACGCCTACGGCAGCCAGCCCCGGTTTGACGACAAGGGGGCGTGCATCGGCCTCACCTACGCCTCCCCCAAGTACCTCCACCGGACCATCCAGACGCTGGTGGGGCGGGGCATGGCGCTGGAGGAGGCATTGAAGCTCCTCACCGCCACCCCCGCCCACCTCCTGGGCAAGACCGGGGTGAAGGGCTGCGTGGCCCCGGGGGCCGACGCGGACCTGCTGGTGCTGGGGGAGGGCCTTGCCATCGAGGGCCTCTTTGCCCGGGGCCGCACCGCCCTCTGGCAGGGGAAGACCCTGATGAAGGGCAGGTTTGAGTGACCGCGCCGCCGCAGCGGATAGAGCCGACAGATAACAGAAAGCCGGAGACCACAACCGTGGTCTCCGGCTTTTTTGCCGCAGCTTAGGAGGCGTTGTCGTTCATGATCAGACGGTCATAAGCGATAACGGGGATGCCGGCCTCACCGGCCTCGTTCATGACGGTATTCAGGGCCTCGCCGTCGATAGCCGCGATCACCAGCAGATCCACGTCCTCGGCGATCATGTTCTGAATGTCGTTGACCTGACGGTTGGTGTCGTTGTCGGAGTATGTAAGAATGGTCTCATAGCCGGCGCTCTTGAACTGCTCATCCAGGTAAGAACCGTCGCGGTTCCAACGCTCCAGGGACTGGGTGGGCATGGCAATACCGACCTTCTGGCCGCCGGTGCTGCCGCTGTCGCCGGTGTCAGAGGTGTTGTTGGCGCTGGTGTTGCCGGCGTTGCTGCCGGTGTTGTTGGTGTTGTCGGTGCTGTTGCCGCCGCAGGCCACCAGAGCCAGGGCCATCACAGCAGCCAATGCAAGAGCCAGGATACGCTTTTTCATGTTACCAATCGCTCCTTTTTTAAATTTCCGCCGGGCTGCGCCCGTCGGGGCGGGTAGTTTGCGAAACCACTTTTGTAAAGGTGGTTTCTTTAACTAGATATAAAATACACAGTTAATTCCCGGATATCAACGGGTTGGTTGTAAGATTTTACATATTTGGAGCCTTGTACAAAAAGAAAACGCGTGACGTGAACATTTTCACAATAAAACGGCTCTCCGCGTACTGCGGAGAGCCGTTGCTGCGCGTTATAGGCGGCTGACAAATTCGTAGAGAAACCGTGTGGCGGCGCCGATGCACACCGAACGGCTGTAGCCGAGGCAGAAGGTGAGAAAGCCGGTGCGGTTGGACAGGGGGTCCAGCTCCCGGATGCGGCTTTCCAGCTGCGTGCGGAACCGGGGCAGGAACTGGGACATGGAGCCGCCGATCATGATCGGGCAGTCCAGAACGGTGTGGAGCGTCGTGACGGCGGTGGCCAGATCCTCCAGGTAATCGTGCCAGACGGCCTGACACTGGAGGTCCCCCTCCTCCAGCCGCTGGAAAAAGGTTTCCAGCGAGATGCCCAGATCGTCCGATAGGCGGGCGGAGGAGCAGTAGGCCTCCAGGCAGCCCTGGCGGCCGCACTCGCACAGCCGCCCGCCGGGGTGGAGGCAGATGTGGCCGAACTCCGCCGCCCGGTGGCTGACGCCGTCGTACAGCTCCCCCGCGATCAAAAGGGCGCCGCCCACGCCCCGGCTCAGGGAGAGGTAGGCCATGCTCTGCTGGTCGGTGCGGTTCCACCACTCCCCGAAGCCGCCGCAGTTGGCGTCGTTGTCCAGCCGGGTGGGGTAGGGAATGGCCCGGATGAACCGGCAGGGGACGGGGGTGTGGACCCCGATGGTGGGGGCGTATTCGATGGTGCTCTGGTCGGGACCGATGATGCCGGGCAGCGTCACGCCCACGCCCAGGAGCTTTTCACGGTCCAGCTGATTCTCATCCAGAAAGGTCTCGATCAGCTGAGCCAGATGGACGCCGTAGGCCTCGGTATTGGAAAAGGAGAGATCCTGCTTTTGATACGCCATGGTTTTCTGCCGCAGGTTCACCGCCACCAGCCGCAGATCCCTGCTGGTCACCTCCGCGCCGACGGCAAAGCGGGCGTCGGGCAGGGGCATGATCAGCCGGGGGCGGCGGCCCCCTGTGGAGGAGGTGGTCACCGAGCGGTCAATCAGGCCCATCTCCGCCAGCTCATTCAGATTTTGCGTCAGGGTGGGCAGACTCATGGACAGCTGGGTGGCCAGGTCCTGCTTGGTAATGGGTTCCCACGTGGCGGTGAGTTGGCGGTAGACCCGGTTTCGGTTTTGTCTGCGAACCTGGGTGGTGGAAAATGGCTTTTGGTCAAACATGGAGATCCCCTCAACACAACACAAAAAATACGGCCGTTAAGAAACAGCTATCATTATAGCATACGGTCCGCGGGATTGCAAAGTGTAGATGCGTGTATTTTTGGGATGCCGGGGTTCAGCGCCGCAGCCGCTCCACCAGGGAGGCGGCTCCCTCCCGCCACATCGCCAGCAGGGTCCCCTCCCGCACCGACACCGAGGCGGCCGCGCCGGTAAAGTGGTTGCTGGCCCCCAGGGGAAAGCCGCTGGTGAGCACCCCGTCCCGAAGGGAGTAGTACAGACCCTGGATCTCCACGCCCCTGGCCTCCCCGTCGGGGCAGAACACCCCGATCCAGCCCTCCAGGCCGGCGGGGAAGGTCAGCGCGCCCCCCGCCACGGCGGCGGCCACGGAGTCCGGACCCATGAGATAGCCCACGGCCCCGCGCCGGGCCAGATAGGTGAGGGCCTGGAGATTGGCGTAGGTGTGGTCCAGGCGGCCCCCCAGGCCGCCGTAGAGCACAAAGGTGCGGCAGCCCCGGGCAAGGCCGGCCTTGATGGCCAGCATCATGTCCGTGTCGTCCTTCTCCACGGGGTGGCGGATCACATTCTCCCCCGCGGGCACGGTGCCCAGGGAGTCAAAGTCCCCCACGATCAGGTCCGGGGAGATCCCCGCCGCCTCCAGGTGCCGCAGGCCCTGGTCCGCGGCGATGACAAAGGCCGGGCAATGCGGAGCCAGGCACAGCTCCCCCGGAGGACAGGCTCCCACGATATAGCAGATGGGGTCCATGGCGTTCCCTCCTGTCAGGTTGATACCTATAAAAATAACCACACCCGACGGTGCGGTTATTTTTATACCGTCGCAACAGTACAGATGTCAGTCAGATCTGGGGCCCCACCGAGTGGGGCGGCCCGGGCGGAAGTTGCGGCGCAGCCGTTGGCGGCTCCGCCGCTCTGCGGATGCCGCGCCGCCCCTTGCGGGCGCTTCCGCCGGGGCAGGGAAATTTCCGAAGGGCGGAGGTGGTTGCC
>CALWYI010000135.1 GCA_944385715.1 uncultured Oscillospiraceae bacterium
GCCGTCGTCGTCCTGAATGAGGCCGCAGGAGATGCCGGCCACAGGGGCCTTGATGGGCACGCCGGCGTCCATGAGGGCCAGGGTGGAGCCGCAGATGGAGCCCTGGGAGGTGGAGCCGTTGGAGGAGAGGACTTCGCTGACCACCCGGATGGCGTAGGGGAACTCATCCTCGCTGGGCAGGACGGGCAGCAGGGCCCGCTCCGCCAGAGCGCCGTGGCCGATCTCGCGGCGGCCGGGGCTGCGGGAGGGCTTGGCCTCGCCTACGCTGTAGCCGGGGAAGTTGTAGTGGTGCATGTAGCGCTTGGACTCCTCAGGCCAGATGGTGTCCAGCTTCTGGGCGGCGGAGAGGGTGTCCAGGGTGCACACGGAGAGCACCTGGGTCTGACCGCGGGTGAAGAGGCCGGAGCCGTGGACCCGGGGCAGTACGCCCACCTCGGCGGCCAAAGGACGGATCTCGTTCTTCTTCCGGCCGTCCACGCGGTGGCCCTCCAGGAGCCAGGCCTTGACGATCTTCTTCTGGAACTTGTAGGTGAACTCCTCCAGGTACTTGTCCATGTCGGGGTACTGCTCGAGATACTTCTCGTGCCACTTGTCGATCATGGCGTTCCACCGGGCCTCCCGGACGTTCTTGTCGTCGGTGTCCATGGCGGCCTTGGCCTCATCCATGAAGCTCGCCACAATGTCGTCGAAGAGCTCCTGGTTGAAGTCGGCGTGGGGGTAGTCGAACTTGGGCTTGCCGATCTCGGCAACCATCTGGTTGATGAGGGCCACCTGCTTCTGGTTCTCGGCGTGGGCGGTCTCAATGGCCTTGAACATGACGTCGTTGGGCACCTCGTTGGCGCCGGCCTCGATCATGACAACCTTCTTGCCGGTGGAGACCACGGTCACGTCCATGTCGGAGACCTTGCTCTGCTCCTCGTTGGGGTTCACCACCAGCTGGCCGTCCACCAGGCCCATCTTCACGGCGCCCACAGGGCCGTTCCAGGGGATGTCGGAGATGGCGAGAGCGGCGGAGGTGCCGATAAGGGCGGCGATCTCAGGGGAGCAGTCCCGGTCCACGCTCATGACGGTGGCCATGATGGCCACGTCGTTGCGGAAGTCGCCGGGGAACAGGGGGCGGATGGGCCGGTCGATGACGCGGCTCGTCAGGATGCCCTTCTCGCCGGGGCGGCCCTCACGGCGCATAAAGCTGCCGGGGATGCGGCCCACAGCGTACATCTTCTCCTCGAAGTCAACGGAGAGGGGGAAGAAGTCGATGCCGTCACGGGGACGGGCGGCGGCGGTGGCGGTGACGAGGACGGTGGTCTCGCCGTAGGTCACCAGGACCGCGGCGTTGGCAAGCTCCGCCAGCTTGCCCACCTCCAGGGTCAGGGGGCGGCCCGCCAGGTCCATGGAGTACTTGCGGTAGTTGGGGAACTGCTTCTTGGTGATGATGGTGGACATAGTATGGCTCCTTTTCTGTTGATTTTTTTAGTCTCCGGGAGCCGTCCTTTAGCACTTGATTTCAACTCCGGCGGGGAGCCGGGGGCAAAATCAACTGCTAAATAGACGTCCGCTCCCGGGCAGGGACGGGGGCGCAGGACATCCGTACAGGAAAATGCGGGGAGAAAGATCGCCTTCCTCCCCGCACGATTCACTTACTTACGGATACCCAGCTTGGCGATCAGGGCGCGGTACCGCTCAATGTCCTTCTTGGCCAGATAGTCCAGGAGGCTGCGGCGCTTACCGATCATCTTGTACAGGCCGCGGCGGCTGTGGTTGTCCTGGGCATGGACCTTCAGGTGCTCGGTGAGCTGATTGATCCGCTCAGTGAGGATGGCAACCTGGACCTCAGGGGAGCCGGTGTCGGTAGGATGGGTGCGGTTGGCCTCGATAATGGCCGTCTTCTGATCTTTCTGCATCATGGTCTTGTTCCACCTTTCAAAAATATACTCCACAGGCTGCGCCGGGGCAGGTGTCGCCGCCAGGCGAGGCCAGGGAAAGGGGCGGAGGGCAGACTTCCCCTCCGCGTACCAAGTTACTATAACACAGGTATCTCCTATTGTAAAGTGAAATTTTACGTTCTATACCCTGTTTTTCCGTTTTTTTGTATCCAGGAGGCAAAAAAATACCGCCCACGGCTGTGGGCGGCGCGCTGGGGCAGAGCGGGGGCACCGCCCCGGCCCGTCCGTTGTCCCCGGCAGAAAAAAGCTTTTCTCCCTCCGTCCCGACTCCGGCTAGAACGCCGGGGCGGGGATCGTCCGCTCCATCCAGCAACGGGGATACGTTTTCGGTCACACCGCAGCGGTGAGACGCCAGCTCGGAGGCGGGCCGGATCCGGGCCAAGCGGCACATTTCCGGCCTCCTCGCAGGGTCCGCCGCCCGGAGGCGGCGAGATCCGTAGAAAATTGTACCACAGCCCCCGGCAGGGAGCAACAGGAAATTTCCGTCACCGGCTGGGGATTTTTGCCGCCCGGCGGGGCGGCGGGCGCTTTTTACCGGGGGCTTGCTATTGGGGCCTCCCCGGCCCCAAACCCGGTGCCTTTCAGTGGGGGCTGCGCCCCCGGACCCCGGGGGCATCCGAAGCCAGCCGCTTCGGACTTCAGCTCCCGGGCCTCCCCGGCCCGGACCCGGGTGACTTTTTGTACGCACAAAAAGTCACCAAAAAGGCGCTGGGGAGACCCCAGGCCCCCTTTGCCTAATCAGACGCCTGCAAAGGAGAACTGCGCAGCCACTGAATCAGAGATTCCTCCGGGCATCTGATCTGCGGCGGGTTTCTTTCCCGACTTCGCCTGACGGCCTGTTAAAGGGGTAGATTCATCTGATGTTCTGCGCAGCAAGAAGTGCCTATCAGCCCGAGGGGCGACAGCCGAAGTTCGTAGCCCCCGCACCGGTTACGAGGAAGCCGGAGGCTTTGCAGCAATTCAGTGGCTGCCCGGTATCAATCTCGTAGTGACCGATTGGGCAAAGCGGGGGTCCAGCCCGAAGGGGGCTGGCGCTTTTTGGTCACTTTTGGGCGTCCAAAAGTGACCGCGGGGTACGGGGGCGCGCAGCCCCCGGTGAAAAGAACCAGGCCCGGGGGCGGCGCCCCAGAAAAGAGAGGAGGGCCGCTCCCGGCCCTCCCCCTATTTTCAGCCGCGCTCCACGGTGGAGGGAAAGGCAGTGTCGTAATCCTCGTTCCAGGCTTCCAGCACCTCGTTGGTGAGAAGTCCCGCCGCCCGCAGGGCGTCTATGGTGTGGGTCATCCGGGGATTGAGCTCCACATAGCGGCTCTCCCCACCGCTGCTGCCCACGCCGGCCTCGCTGTCCAACGCCATCTCCCGCCGGGTCACCGCCTGGATCCTCAGATCGCCGGGATAGGCGTAGCGGTCGTACTCGTATACAAGGCCGTCGTAGCCGGAGAGATTCCCCTCCCTGGCGTCCTGAAGATAGGCCTGGTAGATGCTCTCATAGTAGGCGGATTCGCAGACATGCTCCTCGCCGGTGAGATAGTCGCTGAGCACCACGTCCACGATCTCGCTGTCGGAGGAGAACGCCACCTGGTTCATGCGCACCTCCGGGTCCGTCAGGAACTGCTGGAGCAGGTAGGTATAGGTCCCCGGGGTCTGCAGCTCCTCCTCCGTCACCAGCAGGCGGTAATTGCGGTAGAGGAGGGTATCCCCGTCGGGACCGTAGTAGCGCAGGTACAGGTACTCCGTCCCCAGGTAGTCCCCGGCCTCATAATTGCGGTCCGCGCCCCGCAGGGCGTCGGCGTTCTCCACGACGGCGCGGTGGATGTCCAGCACCTGGGTCATAAAGCCCGGCTGGGCGGCGGTGACCGTGATCTCCTGGCCCGCCACCGACACCGTCACCCGGGCCACGTCCTCCTGCCGGGGCACCCGGCTCTCCATGCCCAGCAGGTCGAAGCGGACGCAGCCGCAGAGGATCACCACCCCGGCGCATACCGTCAGCACCCCGGGCCAGCTGCGGCGAAACACCCGCAGGGTCTTCTCCAGCAGCATGGAGGCCGCGTAGTAGCCGATAACGCCGGTGACGGCCATGCACACCGCCATGGGAATAAAGTCGGCGTAGTAGCCGGTCTGGAAGATAGGGGACCAGATGATCTCATAGAGGAGCCAGCCCAGGGTCAGGGCGGAGGCCAGGGCCACGCCGTAGCGGAACACGGGCCGGAGCCACCGGAAGGCCACCACGTCCCCGGCGCTCTCGCTGCGCCGCAGCCGGTAGATCACCCAGCTGGCGATCAGCAGCGCGATGCCCACCAGGCCGTACACCGCCGCCGTGGGGGCCCCCTCCAGCACCGCCGTGCCGGAGTCGCTGTAGGCGCTCAGGTCGCTGTAGAGCTTCATCAGGGGCGAGAGGAACTCCAGCTTTCCGGTGTACATGCTGGTGACGCCCACCAGAAACATCTGGGAGAAGCTGTTCACCAGCAGCTCCAGAACCGGGAACACGAAGTTGAGGACCAGATAGAACACCGGCAGGGCGAACACGTTGCCGGTGACCATGGCGCAGAAGGTGGCCATGCCGAAGAAGGTGAGGGTCATGAGGATCACCAGGGCCGCCGTCTCCAGGGCGGCGGCGGCATCCAGGAACCCCCAGCCCAGGGCAATGAGGCACACCAGGCCCCCGGTGGTCACATAGGGGATCAGCAGCATGGCAAGGCCCGACAGGGCGTTGGTCACAAAGAGGCAGGTCCTGTCGATGGGCAGGGCGTGTATGAGCCCCACGGACCGGGCGGAATAGAGGTAGCTCCACACCATCATGGCACAGAGGATGGCGTAGCAGAAGGTGATGGCCGGAACGACGGCCGTCACCACGGTGTAGAGGCCCACGGCAAAGTCCTCCCCGTTCAGGTGGACGGTGCCGTAGCGGGTGAGGCTGAGCAGCATCCACAGGGGGATCAGGAACCCCACCAGAGACGCCCCGCCCCACAGGGGCCAGAACCGGCTGAGGTTCTTCTTCA
>CALWYI010000136.1 GCA_944385715.1 uncultured Oscillospiraceae bacterium
AGGACATGGAGCAGAAAAACCAGGTGCTGGCCTTTGTGGATGAGAGCCTCACGGAGGAGGAGGCCAGGGCCCTGGCCGACGATCTGGAGGCGGTGGACAACGTCCGGGGGGTGACCTTCATCTCCCGGGAGGAGGCCATGGAGAACTTCCAGAGCAAGTACCCCGACGAGGAGCTCTACCAGGACCTGGAGCCGGAGATCTTCCGGCACCGCTACGCCATCGATCTGGTGGACATCGGCAAGATGAGCGAGACCAAGGAGCTTCTGGAGCAGGTGCCAGGGATCGGCGAGGGCAACGTCAACGCCTATGAGGACGAGGCGGCGGGCTTCATCACTATCCGCAACGTGGCGGGTGTGGTGTGCATCGCCCTGATCTCCATCCTGCTGCTGGTGTCGGTGTTCATCATCGCCAACACCATCAAGCTCACCACCTTTGACCGCCGGGACGAGATCGCCATCATGAAGATGGTGGGCGCCACCAACGGCTTCATCCGCTGGCCCTTCGTGTACGAGGGATTTTTGCTGGGCCTGTTCTCCGCGGTCATCGGCTTTTTCCTCCAGTGGGGCCTCTATGAGATGGTGACCCGGTCTGTGGACGCCAACGATACCATCCGGCTGATCCGGATCGTCCCCTTCGGAGATATGTGGGAGTATGTGGCCGCCATTTTCCTGGGCGTGGGCATGCTGATCGGCGTGGGCGGCAGCCTTTCCGCCATCCGCAAATTCCTCCAGGTGTGATGAATCCGTGCTGCGGGAGGGAGACTGCGGCGGATAGTGGATGCGGAAAAGGAGCACATGCATGAGCAAGAGAACGATTTGGAAACGGATGAGCAGCCTGGCGCTGGTGCTGGCGGTACTGTTTGCCCTGGTGGGGACCGATACGGCCCCCCTGGTGGAGACGGCGTCGGCGGTGACCCAGGGGGATATCGACGCCTTGAAGGACGACGCCGACGCATTGGCGGACGAGAAGAGCGCCATCAAGTCCCGGCTTTCGGAGCTTCGCAATGAGAAGGCCAATATGCTGGAGCGGCGGGTGCTGCTGGACCAGCAGATTGCCGTGACGGAGAAGGAGATCGCCAATACTGAAAATCAGATCGCGGGGTATCAGGCCCTGCTGACGCAGACGGCCCTGGAGCTGGAGGAGAACCAGAAGGAGGAGGAGGAGCGCTACGAGCTCTTCTGTGAGCGCACCCGGGTGATGGAGGAGAACGGGACCGCCTCCTACTGGGCGGTGCTGTTCAACGCTGAGGACTTCTCTGACCTTCTCAGCCGCCTGGCGGATATCCAGGAGGTCATGGACTACGACCAGAGCGTGCTGGACAACCTCCGGGAGATCCGCGCGGAGATCGAGGCCAAGCAGGCCTACCAGGAGGAACTGAAGACCGAGGCCGAGGCCGCCAAGGCCACCCTGGAGGCCACCAAGGCGGACCTGAGCGCCCAGCGTGAGGAGGCCAACGCCCTGGTGGCGGAGCTGGAGAGCAACGTGGCGGAGTACTCTGAGCAGCTGGCCGCGGTGGAGGAGGAAGAGGAAGCGATCCAGAAGGAGATCGTGGAAAAGACCAACCAGCTGGCGGCACAGATGGGCTGGAACGCCACCGTCGGCGGATATATCTGGCCGGTGACCACCAGCCGCCGGATCACCTCCCCCTACGGCAACCGGAACACCGGCATCCCCGGCGCCTCCACCAACCATAAGGGCGTGGACATCGGCGGCGTGTATTACTCCTCCAATGTCCTGGCCACCAAGGCGGGTATTGTCATCACCTCCGCCTACAGCAGCTCCTATGGCAACTACGTGGTGGTCAGCCACGGCAAGGGCAACACCACCCTTTATGCCCACATGAGCAGCCGCTCCGTGTCGGAAGGCGATGTGGTGGACCAGGGCGACGTGCTGGGGATCACCGGTTCTACCGGCATCTCCTCCGGCCCCCATCTACATTATGAGATCACGGAGAACGGCAGCCGGGTCAACCCCCTGGACTACCTGCCCGGCTATATCCAGGCCTGGTAACGGCGGACCATATCTGATGAACAGAGCCCCGGCATGGCGCAGCGCCATGCCGGGGCTTCCTGCTGCGGCCGGGAGGGGCCGCTTTCCCGCCGCCGGGTGATTTCTGAGGGATATTCCGCCGGGAAACGCCATACCATGGGAGCGAAAGGACCGCTGAAGCGGCGGCGGAGGGAGGAGACGGCGATGCTGGGATACATTGTATGGGGCGACGGCCCCAAACGACCGGTCTTGGAGGAGCGGCGGCTGGCCGGCGGGCGGTTCATGGGACTGACCATGGGCGCGGCGGCCCGGCCCTGGGGTCCCCTGGCCCAGGCCCGGGCCAGGCGGGCGGCCCGGCGGCTGTGGGAAGCCGGGGTGCGTTATGCGGTGTTCCCGGTGGACTTCCCCTATACGGCGCTGTTTCTCCGGCAGGGGGTGGCGCCCATAGAGACGGTCTCCCTGCGGCGGGCCCTGGCGGCGCCCCTCACCTGGCGGCGGCTGGAGCGCCTGGGCCGCTCGCCTGCTGAGGCGGTGGTGGGGCTGTGCGGGGACCGGATGAGCCGGGAGCTGTGGGACGGAGCCAAGGCCCTGGCCCTGCGCTACCGGTACGTGCTGCTGGACGCGCCGGAAGGCGGGGAGCTGGCCCGGGAGCTGCGGCGGGAGTACGGGATCTCCCTGCTGCTGCGGCCCTCTCCCGACCAGCTGGAGCGGGCGGACGCCCTGCTGCTGTTCTCTCCCCGCAGGGACCTGACCGGGGAGAACCCCATCCTCTACACCCTCTACCCCGGCGGGGAGGGGGGACGGGGGCGGCTGCCCCTGGTGCTGCCCCCCGCCCTGGCGGACCAGGCGGAGCCCAACTGCGACAGGGAACAGCTGGCGGCGGCCCTGTATGCCCAGGGGGCGGTGACAGCGGAGGACCTCCTCGGGGAAATTCCTTGTTGACAGAACGGGGAATTGCTTATATAATGCAAAGCACAATTAATATAGAATAAGTATAGTGGAGCCGTATGCCCGCCGGCAGAGCGGCTCTCTGTCCACAATAATTGATAAGAGCGAAAGGATAAACGGCAATGAAAAAAGAGTTCAAGATGAGCCAGGCCCGCTTCGACGAGCTGCAGAAGGAGCTCAACTACCTCAAGACCACCCGCAGCGACGAGGTGGCCGAGCAGATCAAGGTGGCCCGGGGCTTCGGCGACCTCAGCGAGAACAGCGAGTACGACGAGGCGAAAAACGAGCAGGGCAAGCTCTACTCCCGCATCGGCGAGCTGGAGAACATCCTCACCCACGCCCTCATCATCGAGGAGGAGGATATGCCCACCGGCCAGGTGACCATCGGCTCCACCGTCACCGTCACCGCCGTATCCGGCGGCCAGAGCCGCAGCTTCAAGATCGTGGGCAGCCAGGAGGCGGACGCCATGCACGGCATCATCAGCGAGGACTCCCCCTTCGGCAAGGCCCTCATGGGCGCCAAGGAGGGCGAGATCGTCACCGTCAGCGCCCCCGCCGGCGAGATCCGCTATTCCGTGGACAAGATCGAGCGCTGAGCGGCGCTGTACCAAGGAGGAGAAACAATGGCTGAACAGACCAACGCAAACAACCAGGAGGTCCAGCAGGACCTCTCCGAGATCCTTAAGGTCCGCCGGGAGAAGCTGCGGACCCTCCAGGAGGAGGGCCGGGACCCCTTCCAGCAGACCAAGTTCGTGGTGAGCCACCACGCCCAGGAGATCAAGGACAACTTCGACGCCCTGGAGGGCAGCCTCGTCACCGTGGCGGGCCGCCTGATGAGCAAGCGGGGCATGGGCAAGGTGAGCTTCTGCGACCTCCAGGACAAGAGCGGCCGCATCCAGCTCTACGCCCGGAAGGACGAGATGGACGCGGAGGACTACGACCGCTTCAAGAAGTACGATATCGGCGACATCGTGGGCGTACAGGGCGAGGTGTTCCGGACCCAGCGGGGCGAGATGAGCGTCCGGGCCAAGGAGATCACCCTCCTGAGCAAGTCCCTCCTCCCCCTGCCGGAGAAGTTCCACGGCCTCACCGACAAGGAGACCCGCTACCGCCAGCGGTATGTGGATCTCATCATGAACCCGGAGGTCCGGAAGAATTTCGAGGTCCGCAGCGCCTTCATCAAGTACCTGCGCAATTTCCTGGATAACCGGGGCTTCATGGAGGTGGAGACGCCGGTACTCAACACCATCTCCGGCGGCGCCACCGCCCGGCCCTTCATCACCCACCACAACACCCTGGATATCGACATGTACATGCGTATCGCCACGGAGCTGCCCCTCAAGCGCCTCATCGTGGGCGGCATGGAGCGGGTCTACGAGGTGGGCCGCATCTTCCGCAATGAGGGCATGGATACCCGCCACAACCCGGAGTTCACCTCCGTGGAGCTCTACCAGGCCTACGCCGACTTCAACGACATGATGGACCTCTTTGAGGAGCTCCTCAGCGGCGCGGCCAGGGAGATCTGCGGCAGCTACCAGCTCCAGTGGCAGGGCGAGGACATCGACCTGACCCCCGGCTGGCCCCGGCTGTCCATGGCCGAGGCGGTGAAGCAGTACCTGGGCGTGGACTTCATGGCCATCGGCTCCGACGCGGAGGCGGTGGCGGCGGCCAAGGCCGTGGGCGTGGATATGGACGGCGTGGAGCCCACCTGGGGACATGCCCTCTACGAGTGCTTCGACCAGAAGGTGGAGGAGAAGCTGGTGCAGCCCACCTTCATCACCATGCACCCGGTGGACGTCTCCCCCCTGGCCAAGCGCAGCCCCAGGGATCCCCGGCTCACCGAGCGCTTTGAGCTCTTCGTCTGCCGCAGCGAGATGGGCAACGCCTTCTCCGAGCTCAACGACCCCATCGACCAGCGCCAGCGCTTCCAGAAGGAAGTGGAGGCCCGGGCCAAGGGCGACGACGAGGCCGGCATGATGGACGAGGACTTCCT
>CALWYI010000137.1 GCA_944385715.1 uncultured Oscillospiraceae bacterium
CGCATCGCCATCGTCCGGGCCCTGGCCATGCGGCCCAAGGTGATGCTCTTTGACGAGCCCACCTCCGCCCTGGACCCCGAGATGGTGGGGGAGGTGCTGGAGGTCATGAAGGAGCTGGCCCGGGAGGGCATGACCATGGTGGTGGTGACCCACGAGATGGGCTTTGCCCGGGAGGTGGGCAGCCGGGTCCTCTTCATGGACGAGGGCCATATCCTGGAGCAGAACAAGCCCCGGGAAATCTTCGAGCACCCCCAGAGCCAGCGCCTGCAGTCCTTTTTGGCCAAGGTGCTGTAACGGGAATATTGTGGAAAAAAGGGAGAGGACCTTTGTCCTCTCCCTTTTGCCCGCCCATTGTCAACCTGTCGGGAATGTGGTATGATACCCATACTTGCTAAAAAAGGAGTAACCACCATGGCATATATCGTGACCATCCTCTTGTGTATTATCGCCGACCAGGCGGTAAAATTCTGGACCGTGGCCAATCTGGCCCTCTTTGAGACCAGGCCCCTGCTGCCCGGCCTGGTGGAGCTGTGCTACGTCCAGAACACCGGCGGCGGCTTCTCCATCCTCACGGAGCACACCTGGCTTCTGACGGTGGTGACGGCCCTTCTGATGGCGGTGATCGCCGCCGCCATGGTGAAGAAGTTCTTCCCCCATCCGGCGGCCATGTGGACCCTGACGCTGATCCTGGGGGGCGGCCTGGGGAATCTTATCGACCGGGTGCGGCTGGGCTACGTGGTGGACATGTTCCACTTCGAGTTCTTTCCTACCTTTCCCGTGTTCAACGTGGCGGACATGTGCATCGTCTGCGGCACCATCGGCTTTGCGGCCTACTATCTGCTGCTCCACGACAGGGCGGGGGCAAAGAAGAAGGAGGATGCCAGTGGAAGCGATCATCCTGACGGCGACGCCTGAGGCGGCGGGCCAGCGGCTGGACGCCTTTCTGGCGGCGGCCCTGCCGGAGCTGACCCGGTCGGCGGCCCAGCGGCTCATCGCCGAGGGCCAGGTGGCGGTGGACGGGAAGGCCCCCGCCAAGAGTCTGAAGCTTTCCGGCGGGGAGACGGTCTCCGTAACGTTGCCGGAGCCGGAGGCGGCCCAGGCCCTGCCGGAGGACATCCCCCTGGACGTGGTCTATGAGGACGACGACGTGATCGTGGTGAACAAGCCGGTGGGCATGGTGGTCCATCCGGCCCCGGGCCACAGCGGCGGCACGCTGGTCAACGCCCTCCTCCACCACTGCGGCGACAGCCTCAGCGGCGTGGGGGGAGAGCTGCGGCCCGGCATCGTCCACCGCATCGACCGGGACACCAGCGGCCTTATCATCGCCGCCAAGAACGACTTTGCCCACCAGGCTCTCTCCGCCCAGCTCCAGGACCACAGCCTCCGCCGGACCTACGAGGCGGTGGTGGTGGGGAACCTCCGGGAGGACAGCGGCACCGTGGACGCGCCCATCGACCGCAATCCCAAGGACCGGAAGAAGATGGCGGTGGTGCCCGGCGGCCGCCCGGCGGTGACCCACTGGCAGGTGCTGGAGCGGTTCCCGGGCTACACCTACGTCCGCTGCCGGCTGGAGACGGGCCGCACCCATCAGATCCGGGTCCACATGGCCTATATCGGCCACCCCCTCTACGGGGACACGGTGTACGGGGCCAAAAAGCCGGCCCCCGGCATGACGGGCCAGTGCCTCCACGCCGTGGGGCTCACCTTCCGCCACCCCCGCACCGGGGAGACGGTGGAGCTGAACTGTCCCCTCAACGGGGAGTTCACAGCCTTTTTGCGGAAGCTGAGAGGGGGAGGTTAATGGATCGCGCCAAAATCATGACTTACCTGGAGGGGGACATCCTCCAGAACGCGCCGCTGCTGGCGGCCATCCGCCGGGGCACCGGGGAGATCCTTTCCGGCGGCGACCACGGGGCGCTGCTGCGGGAGGCCTCCGGGGTGTACATGCTCTCGGCGGCCTCCCGGGAGGCGGCGGCGGAGGCCCTGGCGGCTTTGCCGGCCTGCTCCTGCCTGGTGGCCTGCCAGGCGGAGCTGGCGGACATTCCCGCCACAAAATACGGCCTGGAGATCGGAGGGAACTGCCGCCAGGCGGTGTACACCGGCGGACCGCTGCCCCTGGGCGGCCTGCTCACCTTCCGGGCCCCCGACGAGGGGGAGCTGGATCGCATCGACGCCACCTATGACCTGGATGACCGGGCGGGCCTTGCCAGGCTCCGGGACCGGGGCATGCTCTTCGCCGGCTTTGCCGGGGAGGAATTTGTGGGCTATGTGGGCCGCCACCGGGAGGGCAGCGTGGGACTTCTCAACGTGTTTCCCCAGTATCGCCGCAGGGGCTACGGCCAGGAGCTGGAGACCTTTATCCTCAATCAGGTGGTGGCGGCGGGGGAGCGGCCCTACTGCCAGATCTTCGAGGGGAATGCGGCCAGCCTGGCCCTCCAGGCCAAGCTGGGCTGGCTCCTGGCGGAAAAGCCGATCTGCTGGCTGTTTCCCCCGGAGGGATGATGGAACGTAAGAATACCGCCGCGGACTTTTCCTCCACGGCGGTATTTTTTTGGTTTTCGGAAGGCGGTGCCGCCGAAAGGACCTCTATCAGCCTTTCAGACTGGGGCGCTCCGCGGGCCTACTTTTCCTTCGCGGGAAAAGTAGGCAAAAGCGCGCCGGGGAGACCCCGGTCCCCCATTTTTTACCTAATCGGACGCCTGCAAGGGAAAAACCAGTTGCCACTGAATTTCTGCGAGGCCGCTGGCCTCCTCGTAATCGGTGCGGTGTTCCACGGGCTTCGCCTGACGGCCCTCGAGTCGAGAGCCGTTTCTTTTTTTGCTGACGAGAGCCTGTGTAGTTTCCGGAGAAGCAGGCAGCTCGTTGCAGAAAAATAGATGCTTCTATCCCATTAACAGGGCGACAGCCGAAGTTGGAGGAGATACCCGGCGGAGATCAGATGCCCGGAGGATTTTGTGATTCAGTGGCAACGCAGTAGCAACCTCAATACAGACCGATTGGACAAATAAAAGGGGTCCGGGTCTCCCGGCGCTTTTTTGGTAACTTTTTGTGCGTACAAAAAGTTACCCGGGTCCGGGCCGGGGAGGCCCGGGAGCCAAGGTCCGAAGCGGCTCGCTTCAGAACCACCGCCGCAGGGGCGGCAGGCGTCGCTCGCTCCGCTGCGCCTCCTCTCCCCGCCCAGACCGCTTTGCGCCCTGGGGGCGCTGCGCTGGGTCTGTGCGGGGGCCCCGCGACTGGCGGGAGAAATCCGAAAGATTACAGCCCCTCCAATTCGTCCAGCCACAGCTGGGCCACAGCGTCCGACGGCATCCGCCAGTCGCCCCGGGGGCTCAGGGCCACGGAGCCCACCTTGGGCCCGTCGGGCAGGCAGGAGCGCTTGAACTGCTGGGCGAAGAACCGGCGGTAGAAGTTCTTCAGCCACTTGAGGAGCACCGCCCGGTCGTACTTCCGGCCCAGGGCCTTCTCCGCCAGCCGCAGCACCTTCCGGGGACCAAAGCCCCAGCGGATGATGTAGTAGAGGAAGAAGTCGTGGAGCTCGTAGGGCCCCACCAGATCCTCGGTCCGCTGGCTGATCTTCCCCTGGACGGCTGGGAGGAGTTCCGGGGACACGGGGGTGTCCAGGATGTCCTCCAGCACGTGGGTCAGGTCCTCGTCCTTTTTGAGGTTGTCCCGGGCTACGTAGTCCACCAGGTGGCGCACCAGGGTCTTGGGGATGGAGGCGTTGACGCCGTACATACTCATGTGGTCGCCGTTGTAGGTGGCCCAGCCCAGGGCCAGCTCGCTGAGATCCCCGGTGCCGATGACAAGGCCCCCGGACTGGTTGGCGATGTCCATGAGCACCTGGGTCCGCTCCCGGGCCTGGGCGTTCTCGAAGGTGACGGAGTGGTCCTCCATGCTGTGTCCGATGTCCCGGAAGTGGCTCTTGACGGTGTCCCCGATGGGGATGGTGCGGAGGGTGGCCCCCATCCGCTCCGCCAGGATGACCGCGTTGTTTTTTGTGCGGTCGGTGGTGCCGAAGCAGGGCATGGTCACGGCGATGATGTCCGTGGCGGGCCGGCCCAGCATGCCCATGGCGAGGGCGGTGATGAGAAGGGCCAGGGTGGAGTCGAGGCCGCCGGAGAGGCCCACCACCGCCGTCTTTGCGCCGGTGTGCTCCAGCCGCTTCTTGAGACCCATGGCGGCGATGGACAAGATCTCCTCGCACCGGTCCGCCCGGTCGGCGGCGTTCTCCGGCACGAAGGGGGTGGGGGAGACGTAGCGGGTGATGGGGGTCTGGGTGGGGACGAACTCCGCCCAGGCGCAGGCGAAAGCGCCCAGGGAGGCGTCCCGGAAGCTGGGCTCCGGGGGGAAGGTGGTCAGCCGCCGCCGCTCATATACCAGCCGCTGCACGTCGATCTCGCTGACGGTGAGGCCGGTGGCGAAGCGCCGCTCCGCCAGGAGGGCGCCGTTCTCGGCGATCATGTTGTGGCCGGTGAACACCAGGTCGGTGGTGGACTCCCCCTCTCCGGCGTCGGCGTAGACGTAGCCGCAGCAGAGGCGGCCGGACTGGCCCACCACCAGCTGCCGGCGGTAAGCGGCCTTGCCCACCACCTCGTTGGAGGCGGAGAGGTTCAAAATCAGGGTGGCCCCCGCCTCCGCCAGGCGGCGGGAGGGGGGATCGGCCGCCCACAGGTCCTCGCAGATCTCGATGCCCACCTTCAGCCCGGGGACCCCCTTGCACTCGATGATGGTCTGGCCCAGGGTGGTGTGGAGGGTGTCGGTGCCGTCATAGGGGCAGGGGATATCCAGGACCAGGGGACGGTCCCCGCTGCCGGCGGTGAACCAGCGCTGCTCATAGAACTCCCCGTAGTTGGGGAGGTACGTCTTGGGGACCACCGCCAGGATCTCGCCCCGCTGGATG
>CALWYI010000138.1 GCA_944385715.1 uncultured Oscillospiraceae bacterium
TTCGCGGGCAGTTGCTGCGATATTCAAATCTATCCGGGACAGCAGGCTAAAAAGGTGCTGTCATCATACGGAGGAGGCCGTCACTTCACCTGGACGCCCCTGGCAAAAACGTGGACCACGTCGCAGTCGGCGTTGAGCAGCACCAGGTCGGCATCCTTTCCTGACGCAATGGATCCCTTCCTGTCAAAGCAGCCCATCTCCCGGGCGGGATTCTCGCTGAGCAGCGGCAGGATCACCTCCAGCGGCGCCCCGGTAAAGGCCAAAAGATTTTTCAGCGCCACCGCATGGGTCAGGGTGGAGCCGGCCCGGGTGCCGTCAGAAGCCAGCTTGGCGTCGCCGTCCTCCACCACCACCTCATTGACGCCCAGGTGGTACTTCCCATCCGGCAGGCCGGCGGCCATGATGGAGTCGGTGATGGCCACGATGCGGTCCGCACCCTTGGCCTTCAGCAGGATGCGGACGGTGCCGGGGTGCAGATGGCGGCCATCGGCAATCACTTCGGCATAGCAGTCGCTCTCCAGCACCGCGCCGAAAATAGCGGGTTCATGCTGATGGAGCAGACGCATGGCGTTGCCTACGTGGGTCCCCACGGTAGCGCCGGCGTCAATGGCGGCCATGGCCTGCCGGTAGGTGGCGCCGGAATGGCCGATGCCGACCACGATACCCAGTTCCCGCAGGGCGGGGATCATATCCACCGCGCCGTCCAGCTCCGGGGAGAGGGTGATGTAGCGGATCTTGCCGCCGGCCAGCTCCTGGTAGTGCCGGACCAGAGGCAGGTTGTTCTTCTGCAGCAGATGCTCCGGCATGGCGCCCTTGTACGCCGGAGACAGGAAGGGGCCCTCCAGGTGGATGCCCAGGAGCTCCGCCCCCCGCTGCTCCATCTGCTCATGGCGCTTCATCTCGCCGATGCACCACTCGGTCTGCTCCTGGGTGTCGGTGAGGACGGACGCCTGCCAGGCAGTGGTTCCGTTTCCCGCCATGAAGCGGCAGATCTTCTCCAGGTCCTCAGCGGTGGCGCCGTTCACATCCACCCCCACCGCGCCGTGGGTGTGGGTGTCTATGAAGCCGGGCACGATCCTAAAGCCCGCCGCGTTCCACACCGTGCCGTCCTCCGTGGGGCAGCCGGCGTCCAGCACCGTGAGCTTTCCGTCCTGTATCCGCAGAGTCTTTTCCGCAAAGCTGCGGCCCTGGTAGACCAGTCCATTTGCCAAATAAACCCTATCCATACGCTGTCCTCAGTCGGCAAGGTTGGCCACGTCCTCGGTCATGCGGATCAGGGCATCGGGGTGCTCAGCCAGGATGGAAACCGGGAAATCGGCGGTCATCTCGCCGTACCCGGCCCGCCGGGCCACCGCCCGGTGCCAGTCGCGGAAGATGCCCAGGCGGATCTTGCGGGCGCTGAAGATCTCATGGAAGCCGATGGTCACGCAGTGGGTGGGCATATCCTCCAGGCGGCCGCCAAAGTCGCCGATGGCGTTGGCGGTGCGGGTCTCCGGCGTGATGGGCAGGACCCGGGTCTTCAGATTCTTGAACTCCTCCACCGTCTTGGTGGGGTCCGCCTCGTTGAACGCCAGGTGGCCGTTGATGCCGATGCCGCCAAAACACACGTCCACGCCGCCCAGCTTTTCGATGAGCTGAGGGATATAGCCGGTATTGTTGGGATCGGGGAACACCCGGTGATCCTCCGGCACATTCAGCTCGGGGTCGATTTTGGAGTATACGGTCCGCTCCATGAACCCCCGGAAGCTCAGAGGATGCTCCATGGGTATCCACTGCATATCGTCCCCCAGGTACTCGTCCATGTTGATGAACCAGCAGTCCTTCAGGCAGATCCGCTCGCTGTTGACGATCTCCACAAAATAGGGATACTGACCGATGGGTCCCACCGGGCAGATAAACACGGTGGTTTTTCCGGCGGCGTTGCGCGCCTTGATCTCATCCGCCATCTCCCGGGCGATCAGCCGGAACACGGCGGGCTTGTCCGCCATGACCTCCATGGGGATCTTGGGGGCGGCCAGCAGCTGCTCCTTGTTGTAGTAATAGTACTCGTGATGCATATCGGTCCCTCCTTGGTCCATAGAAGACAAGGGGATGCTGTGCACCCCCCGCCTCTCTTATTTCTGCACTTCCAGATACTCCTTGTACACCATGCCCCAGATGTAGTTCTTCAGCTCCGTGAACTCCGGAAGCATCTTGGTCTCCTGGTTTCTGGGATAGGGGATGTTGATGTCAATGACCTCCTTGATCCGTCCGGGACGGGCGCTCATCACCACCACGCGGGAGGCCAGCAGAATGGCCTCCTCCACATCGTGGGTAATGAAGAAGCAGGTCTTCTGTTCCTCTTCCCAGGTCCGCAGCAGTTCCGTCTGCAGCTGGGTGCGGGTCTGGGCATCCAGGGCGCCGAAAGGCTCATCCATCAGCAGAATGGAGGGATTGACGGCGTAGGCGCGGGCAATGGCCACCCGCTGCTTCATGCCGCCGGAGAGCTCCTTGGGGTAGGCGTTGACGAACTTCTCCAGTCCGACCATCTTGATGTACTTCATGGCGATCGCCTCCTGCTCCTCGGCAGGCAGCTTCTTGATCCGGAGGCCGAATTCCACGTTCTTCTTCACCGTCAGCCAGGGGAAGAGCGCGTACTGCTGGAACACCACGCCCCGGTCCACACCGGTGCCCTCTACCTTCGTGCCGTCTACCAGCACCTCGCCGGCGGTGGGCTCGTGGAGGCCGGCGATGATGTTCAGGAGGGTGGATTTGCCGCAGCCGGAGGGGCCGACCACGCAAATAAACTCATTGTCATAGATGTCCAGGTTGACGCCGTTGAGCGCCACGGTTTTGCCGTTGCGGCCCTCATATACCTTTTCAACGCCCTTGATCTGGACTTTGACCTTTCTCAGATCTCTCGCTTCTCCTGCCATGCCGTCAGCCTCCTCTCAAAGAATTTCAGGATCTTTTCTGCTGCCATGCCGATAATACCAACCACAATGATATAGAGCATCATGGGCTCCACCTCGAAGGAGCTGCTCAGGGCCCGGATCCGCATGCCGAGGCCGGCGTTGGCGCCGGTGGACTCAGCGGCAATCAGGGTGGTCAGCGCCACGGAGATGCCCAGCCGGATGGCGGTGATAATGAACGGCGTGGTGGCGGGGAAAATGACCCGGACGAACAGCAGCGTATCATTGGCTCCCAGCACCCGGGCGGCCTTGATAAGGGTCTCATCCACGTTGATCACGCCCTGGAACACGGTGATGCAGATGGTCAGGAAGGTGGCAAGGCAGATAACCACGATCTGCGGCGCGCGGCCGATTCCCACCGCGATGACCACCAGAGGCACATAGGCCAGAGGGGGAATATTGCGGACAAACTGGATCCAGGGCTCCACAATAAAGCGGAAGGGGCGGTACCAGGCCATCAGGAACGCCACCGGCACACCGATGACAAAGCCCAGCAGGAAGCCGATACCGGCGGAGGTCAGGGAGCTGGCAATATCGCCCCAGAACACGCCGCGGTCCACGGCCATCTTTGTATAGGAGCCAAACACTTCCAGCAGGGGAGGAAATGCACGGCCGGTTTTTTCGCCGAGAGACAGCAAGGTCCAGAAGGCAATGGCAACGATCAGGGAAATTACCAGCCATGCCCACTTGGGGATCTTACTGACCCAGTCCGTCTTTTTCTTTTTCATATGTACGTCAGGGCCTCCTCAATCAAGCTCAATTTCGTTATACCGCAGCAGGAGCAAGCGGCCCCCTGCGGCGCCAAGAAACAGGCTCCGCCGTGGCAGAGCCGGGAATCCTGCGAGGAACATGGCCGGCTTTTCTGTATACCGGCATGGCGGTCTTTGCGGGGAAGGCAGCCCCAGGGGCTGCCTTCCCTACGGGTCAGGGAAAATTACTTGCTGGCCTCCAGCATCACATCCGTGAGGACAAACTCCTCGGGAGTCAGGTTGCCCTCGGCCTCCAGCGTGCCGTTGGCGATGAAGGTGGCCTGCTGGTCGCCGTAGATGCGGATCACCTCGCCGCTGTTCAGCATGTCGATCACCTCAGTGCTGGTCATCCAGGAGCCGGTATAGCGCTCACCGATCACGGTCTCGGCATCGGAGGACATGACGCCGGCGATGTAGCCGGCAACCTCCTCGGCAATGGCGTCGTCAGTGGTGGCGGCAGCGGCGTAATCCATGGCCTTGTACATAGCGCGGACAAAGCGGACCATGGCGTCCTGATTCTCATCCGCCCACTTGGGGTTCACCACCCAGGAGCCGGGGGAGACCAGAGAGGCGAAGTCAACATTGGAGCAGATGTCGGTGGCGTCGTCCGCCTCGGCCAGGATGGTCAGGGACAGAGGCGCCCAGGCGGCAACGGCGTCCACAGTGCCGGACAGGGCAGCGGTGGTCAGAGCGGTGGAATCCATGGACATGGCGTTCACGTCGCTCATGGTCAGGCCAACAGACTCCAGCGCAACCGTCAGAATGGTCTCGGAGGAGGTGCCGGCGGAGTAGCCGATGGTCTTGCCCTTGAGGTCCTCCAGAGTGGTGAGGCCCTTGAGGCCGATGATGCAGTCGCCGTCGCCCAGGTGCTGCAGCAGAACCACTTCCGCGTTGCCGGTGGAGCACAGCTTGTGGGCGCCGGGCCCGATGTAGGAGATGTCAATGGAGCCGGACTCCATGGCGGCGATCTCCGTGGGGCCGTCCTCGAAGGGAGTCATCTCCACGGTGATGCCCTCCTCGGCGAAGTAGCCCTTGGCGTCGGCGGTGGCCACGGCCCACAGGGCGCCCCAGTTGGACATGTACGCAAGGCGCAGGGTGATGGGCTCCGGAGTCTCGGTGGCGGCGTCCTCGCCGCCGGCGTTGTCGGTCTGATTGTTGGCAGTGTTGTTGACGGTGTTGTTAGCGGTGTTGTT
>CALWYI010000139.1 GCA_944385715.1 uncultured Oscillospiraceae bacterium
ATTTTCAAATCCGCCTGCACAAAAGATGGAGTCACCGACTATGTATGGCTGTTCATCCTTTGCGGCCTGCCTTTTGGCATCCCCCGGATGTTTGCCTGGATCGTGCCGGGCGGCTCTTTGGGGACCGCCCTTCCGTTGTTTCTGCTGAACTTTATTATTGGCGGAGTGATTGGCGGTTTCGTCCTGGTGTGGCGGCTGCTGGTGGCTGCCTGGTATATTCCTTTGACCATCTATCGCCTTTGGGACTGTGTAAGAAAAGTCCCTATGCAAAGGAGCGTGTACTATGAAGAATAGAGCGTGGAAATACTGCCGCCAGGCAGGATATGATGGAGATAACTGCGGAATACGGACACAGGAATTTTGGATCAATCAGTATATCTCCAAACATGGGCTTGTTTCTGTTGGTGAAAGCAAAGTTTTTGAAAGCGGAACAACCATGAACCGCCCCAGCCTTCAGGAACTCATTCAAAAGGCAGAGGCACAGGCTTATGATATTTTGGTGGTATCCGCTCTTGACCGTTTGGGGCGGGATTTGTGGTCCGCTATGGAATATACAAAAAAGCTCCTTCGTATGGGGATCAGAATAATTTCCGTAAATGACAATACCGAAATCACCGAGAGGGATTTTGAAGAGATGGACAATTTTATAAAATCCATTTGCGAATGATCCACTATGGAAATGTGTCGCCCGCTCCCCATGTGTTTCCGACGCCCAGCCGTCTGCCGCGCCGGCTATTTTCTCTCCCCCCCGCCGCGCCTTTCAGGCGTCCTCTGCATATGATATAGGGGGATATCCCCAGAAGGAGGTAACACAACACAATGGGTGTTACGAATTCAAACAAAGTCATCAGCACCGACCGGATTGACTGCGACGGCTCCCTGAAGGTCACACTGGCCCTGACCGCCGCGCCGGACATCGTATCCAATCCCACCGACATCGCATTGGTCCTGGACCGCTCCGGCAGCATGACCGGCTCACCGCTGGCCAGCATGAAGGACGGCGCCAAGACATTCATCGACATTCTCTCCGAGGCCACCGGCGGCGCTCAGAGCGGCACCATCGGCTCCGGCAGCCACATCGCTGTTGTCAGCTTTGCTGACACCGCCATAGCCGACACGCAGCTCATCACCTCCGTGGACGCCCTGAAAGCCGCTGTGGACGCGCTTACCGCCGGCGGCAGTACCAACCACGCCGACGCCTTTTCTACGGCCACAGAGCTTCTGGAGGCCTCTTCTGTACCCAGTAAAGTCATTGTCCTCTTCACCGACGGGAAAACCACCGTGGGTCCGCCGCCCGCCCCTGTGGCCGCAGCGGCGCGAGCCAAGGGCATCACCATCTACTGCATCGGCCTGGTGGGCACCGACGGCGTGGACGTAGCCACCCTGGACAACTGGGCCACCGCCCCCAGCGCCACCCATGTGGCGGTGACACCGGACGCGGCGGACCTGGAGGAGCTGTTCGCGGAATTGGCCGCCAATATCTCCAAGCCCGGGGCTACCAACATCGTCATCGACGAGGTGGTCTCCCCGGATTTTGTCATCACCAGCATGCTGCCCCCCAGCAAGGGCACCGCTACCACCAGCGACAACCACACCATTCAGTGGAAAATCGCCTCCCTGGGCACCACCGCCTCGGAGAGCGCCACTCTGGAGTTCTTTGTCCGCCATACCGCCCAGACCCCCGGCACCAAGAAGGTCAACCAGTCTATCACCTACTCCGACAAGGAGGGCAACAAGGTCACCTTCCCCGATCCCCTGGTATCCGTGGACTGCGGTATCGTGGTCAATCCGGAGGAATGCCCCCAGCCTGTGGACGTGAAGGTGGACGGCTGCTCCGACGCCGTTCTGGTGGACCTGGGGGACGCCTGGCTGGAATCCCTGGGCAGGATCATTCAGGTCGACGTCACCGTGAAGAACGTCTGTCCCGGCAAGCGGGTGGCTCTGGCTGTGATTCTCACGGAGGTGGACGATGACGGCATGGAGTATCAGCGGGGCATGAAGGCCATCACCATTCCCGCCCACGACCAGCCCGGCTGCCGGGATGTGCTGGTGCGGTGCATCAAATTCGTGGTGCCGGAGGATCTGGATGTTTCCGGCGTCCCCGGCGCCATGTGCAACCCCCGCAATTTCCGGGTGCGCTTCATCGCCCACAACATCGACACCGACTACCGCTGCTGCGAAGCCGCTCTGACCCTCTGAGCGCCCCGCCGCCCGAGGCGGCGGGTACATACGCCCCCGCATCCTCCTTTTTCCCGCAGGTATAAAAAAAGCCCTTTCGTATGTGTAGTACTCCCACACACGAAAGGGCTTTTTCCATTATATGGGGATCAGGCTCAGACCAACTCGATGACGGCGGTCTCAGCGGCGTCGCCCCGGCGCACACCGGTGCGGGTGATGCGGGTATAGCCGCCGTTGCGCTCCGCGTAGTTGGGGGCGATCTCCTTGAAGATCTTCTTGACCACGTCCTCACGGGTGATGAAGGTCATGGCCTGGCGATAGGCAGCCAGGTCGCCCTTCTTACCCAGGGTGATCATCTTCTCAGCCAGGGGGCGGATCTCCTTGCAGCGGGTGACGGTGGACTCCATCTTGCCGTTGTCCAGGAAATCGGTCACCTGCTGACGGAGCATCGCTCTGCGCTGATCGGTAGTCTTACCGAGCTTACGAGTTCCGGGCATTGTAGGTTTCCTCCTTCAAAAGGCGTTCCTGCCTCTCCGGGCAGGTACAGGTTGATCCGCGCGCCGGACCGCCGGAGGCGGCCGCGGAGCGGTATCCTCAGTTGTTGTCTTCGTCGGCCAGGGACAGGCCCATCATGGCCAGCTTGTTGATGACCTCCTCCAGGGACTTGCGGCCCAGGTTGCGCACCTTCATCATCTCATCCTCGGTCTTGGAGATCAGATCCTCCACCGTGTTGATGTTGGCGCGCTTGAGGCAGTTGAAGCTGCGGACGCTGAGGTCCAGCTCCTCGATGGTCAGCTCCAGCACCTTGTCCCGCTGGGTCTCCGCCTTCTCCACCACCGTGGACTTGGAGCCCACAGTCTCGCTGAGATCGGTGAAGAGGGTGAAGTGGTCGCAGAGGATCTTGGCGCCCAGGGATACGGCGTCCCGGGCGGAGATGGTGGAGTCGGTCCACACCTCGATGGTCAGCTTGTCAAAGTCGGTCATGTTGCCCACGCGGGTATTCTCCACGGTGTAATTCACCTTGTACACAGGGGTGTAGATGGAGTCCACGGGGATCACGCCGATGATGCTGTTCTGCTGGGCCTTGTTCCGCTCGGCGGGCACATAGCCCCGGCCGTGGCTCAGGGTGATCTCCATGTTCAGCGTGGCGCCGCTGCCCAGGGTGGCGATATGGAGCTCCGGGTTCAGGACCTCCACCTCGCCGTCGCTCTTGATGTCGCCGGCGGTGACCTCGCAGGGGCCTACGGCCTCGATAAAGACCGTCTTGACGCCCTCGCTGTGGAGCTTGGTGATCAGCTGCTTGATGTTCAGCACGATCTCCGTCACATCCTCCTTGACGCCAGGGATGGTGGTGAACTCGTGCTGGACGCCTGCGATCTTGATGCTGGTGGCAGCGGTCCCGGGCAGGGAAGAGAGCATGATCCGGCGCAGAGCGTTACCCAAGGTGGTGCCGTAACCGCGCTCCAGGGGCTCGATCACATACTTCCCGTAGGAATCATCACCAGGCGTCTCGATACACTCGATCTGGGGCTTCTCAATTTCAATCATGCAGTTTTACCCTCCATATCTGGCAGGCCGTCCTGCAACGGCCCGCCCCTAAATTCAGTTCGTGCGATAGCTCGAGGGTAAGCTCCAATTACTTGGAGTACAGCTCGACGATGAGATGCTCCTCGATGGGCATATCGTTGATGTCCTCTCTCACAGGCAGGCGGGAAACGGTGCCCTTGAGAGCGTCCTTCTGACGGTCAAGCCACTGAGGCACCAGAACGCTGGGAGCGTCCTCGCCCAGCAAGCGCTTGAACTTCACAGAAGAGCGGCTGCTTTCCTTGACCTCGATCACATCGCCGACCTTGACCAGGTAGGAGGGGATGTTGACCTTCTGACCGTTGACGGTGAAGTGGGCGTGGCTCACCAGCTGACGGGCCTCGCGGCGGGTCATGGCAAAGCCGAGGCGGTACACCACGTTGTCCAGGCGGCGCTCGATGAGGCTCAACAGCTCGTCGCCGGTCTTGCCGGGCATACGGGCGGCCTTCTCATAGTAGGCATGGAACTGCTTCTCCATGATGCCGTAGACGAACTTGACCTTCTGCTTCTCCTGAAGCTGGAGGGCATACTCACTCTTCTTCTTTCTCACCTGGTTGCCGGAGTTGCGCTCAGTGGTCTTCTTGGCGTAACCCATGGCGGCGGGAGAGATGCCCAGAGCCTTGCAGCGCTTGGCTACAGGCTGCATATTCTTAGCCATAATTTAAGTTTCCTCCTTCTTCCGAATTAGACGCGGCGGCGCTTGGGGGGGCGGCAGCCGTTGTGGGGGATGGGAGTGACGTCCTTGATCATGGTCACTTCCAGACCCACGGCCTGCAGCGCGCGAATGGCAGCCTCACGGCCCTGGCCGGGGCCCTTGACGAAGACCTCAACGGTCTTCAGGCCGTGCTCCATCGCGGCGCGGGCGGCCACCTCAGCGGCGGTCTGCGCGGCAAAGGGGGTGGACTTCTTGCTGCCACGGAAACCCTGTCCACCGGAGGAGGCCCAGGAGATGGCGTTGCCCTGGGTGTCGGTGACGGTCACCATGGTGTTGTTGAAGGAAGAACGAATATGGACCTGGCCCTTTTCAATGTTCTTCTTTTCGCGGCGGCGGCGGATAACCTTCTTGCC
>CALWYI010000140.1 GCA_944385715.1 uncultured Oscillospiraceae bacterium
TTTTACTGAAAAATTATTAGGAGGTACCTAACAATGGCTAGTGAGAAAGTTACTGCTATGATCGAAGAAATCAAGGCGCTGACCGTCCTGGAGCTGAGCGAGCTGGTTCACGCTCTGGAGGAGGAGTTCGGCGTTTCCGCCGCCGCCATGGCTGCTCCCGCCGCCGGCGCTGCCGCTCCCGCCGCTGAGGAGAAGACCGAGTTCGACGTGGTCCTGACCGGCTTTGACGCCGCTGCCAAGATCAAGGTCATCAAGGTCGTCCGCGAGATCACCGGTCTGGGCCTGGCTGAGGCCAAGGCTGCCGTCGAGGGCACTCCCAAGACCCTGAAGGAGGCCCTGTCCAAGGACGAGGCCGAGGCTCTGAAGGCCAAGATCGAAGAGGCCGGCGGCAAGGTCGAGCTCAAGTAAGTTTTCACCCATCCATTACCGGCGCCCCGGGGCAGATGCCCCGGGGCGCTCTTTGCTTTTGCGCCGGGGCGCCAGTGCGGCGGGAGGGAGGCGGGAAGCGCCCGGTTCCCCTCTCCCTTGCTTTTTGGCGGGATCTCTAGTATGATGGTGGTCAGAAAAACCGCGTCTCAGGCAGAACGGAGCGGATCTTTCGAGAAGGAGGGCATGGCATATGCTGTATACCATTCACAACCAGTTCCTCACCCTGACGGTGGACGACCTGGGGGCCCAGATGATGGCCCTCACCGGCAGTGACGGCACGGAATATCTCTGGAGCGGCGACCCGGCCTTCTGGCGGAACCGGGCCCCCAACCTGTTCCCCTATGTGGGCCGGTCCACCGGGGACAGCTGCACCATCAAGGGCGTCCGATACCCCATGACCCGCCACGGCTTTGCCAACCGCAGCACCTTCACGGTGGGCAGCATGGGAGAGGACCGCGTCACCTTCACCCTCACCGACAGCCCGGAGACCCGGGAAAATTACCCCTGGGCCTTCTCCTTCAGCGTCAGCTACGCCCTGACGGAGCGGACGGTGGAGATCACCTATGAGGTCGTCAACCGGGACCGGGAGACCATCTGGTTCGGCCTGGGAGGCCATCCCGGCTTCCGGGTGCCCCTGGAGCCGGGCCTCGCCTTCACGGACTACGCCCTGACCTTCGCTCACACCTGCTCCCCCGCCCGGGCGGAGCTGTCGGAGGCCTACATGGTCAGCGGCCGGGAGACTCCCTTCCCCCTGGTGGACGGGGATACTCTGCCCCTGCGCCACGACCTCTTTGACCACGACGCGGTGATCCTGCACCACATGGATAAGACGGTCACCCTGTCCGCGAAGAAAGGACAGCGCGGAGTCACGATGGAGATTCCCTGGATGAACTATCTGGGGATCTGGCACACCCCGGAGAAGGAGGCCCCCTTTGTGTGCCTGGAGCCATGGGTGAGTCTGCCCGCCCGGCAGGATGTGGTGGAGGAGTTCACCCAGCAGGGGGACCTGATCGCCCTCCTCCCCGGGGAGCGGTACGTAAATCCCTGGAAAATCCGGACGTTTTGAGGAGACAGGACCATGTTTGAGCGGCTGATGGAGAGCCCCGTGGGGCCGCTGACCCTGCGGGCGGAGGACGGCGCGCTGACGGCGATCCTCTATGGCGACCACCGGACAGGCCGGGCGGGGGAGGACCCTGTCCTGGATCAGGCGGAGGCGGAGCTCAGGGAGTATTTTGCCGGATACCGAAAGGTGTTTGCTGTGCCTGTCCATCTCTCGGGGACAGCGTTCCAGAGGAAGGTATGGGCTGCCCTCCGGGAGATCCCCTACGGGGAGACGGCCACCTACGGGGAGATCGCCGCCCGGATCGGGAACCCCAGGGCCTGTCGGGCGGTGGGCACCGCCAACCACAACAACCCCATCTCCATCGTGGTCCCCTGCCACCGGGTCATCGGCGCCGACGGCGGTCTTACGGGCTACGGCGGGGGCCTCGCAGCGAAGGCCTACCTTCTCGCACTGGAGCGGAAATTCAGCTGACGGGGATTGTGCCGGCTGGAAGGGCGGCGCACAAAGGGAGACGCAGGCGGGAGGCGGACGTTTTCGCGGCCCCGAGGCGCGGAGCAGGGCCGCCAGGCAGGCAGTTTGCGGCACGATAAACGACCTGACCGACAGGCTGGAGAGCCTGTCGGTCAGGTCGTTTTCCATGTCAGCGCCGGCCTTGCTTCCTGGCGGGGAGGCAAGGGCCGCGGTGCAACCCGCCGCCCGCTCCCATATGCGCTGAGCTGTCAGATCCGGGCGTCCCACTCCCGCCGGGCGATCTGCATATAGTGGCGGTACAGCGCGCCGAAGCGGAAGAAGTAGTTCGGCTTCCAGGGCTTAGCCTTGCCGCAGAAGTGCAGGATCGCCGTGTGCTCCATGACCCACGGAAGGTCCTGGGTGCCGCCGCTGCGCAGCAGATAGCTGCTGTAGTTGCGGGCGTCGTAGTTCCAGAGCGCGTCGTCTACCGGGAGGACCCGGTGGCCGTACATGGCGTTGAGCACGTCCTGGTCCGGCAGCAGGAGCTCCTTCCGGCGGAGCGAGACGAAAGTAAACAGCGCCTGCGGATCGATCTCCCGCCTGGCGGCCTCCAGGTCCATCAGCAGCACGCCGGAGTTGAAGTAGGCGCAGTCCGTCCCCAGCCGGAACTGGTTGACGTTGTTTGCAAGCTCCGTCTTTCCTGTGTGGGCCGCGGCGGCAAAGAGCCTGCCCTGCAGATCCGTCTCCCACAGGGGGCGGATTGGATTGATGACCAGAATGTCCGGGTCCAGGTAGAGGACCCGCTTCACGTCGCCGGGCAGCAGCCGGGACGCCAGCAGGCGGTAGTACATCTCCTTTGGGTACTGCCGGGTGGCGGGAGCGTCATGGAACAGGGCGTCGTCCACCCGGATCGGGTAAAAGGGCCCGCCATAGCGATGGGCAGCACCCAGCCCAGGAGGAAGCTGAGGATGGGGCTGGCCTGCTTGACCACCTGTCCGCCGTACTGGGCGCCGGAGTCCTTCAGCAGCTGGGCCAGATCCTGGTCCGGGATCATGCCCGCCTCATAAACCACGGTGTTGTCCTTGTCGGTGAAGAGGATCTGGTTTTCGGCTTCGTTTACCTCCACCTTGCCCAGCTCCTTGTTTTCGGCCATCTCCACAAAGGTGCCGTAGTCCACCTCGATCACCTGGCTCTGGACCAGCAGGGGCGAGACGAGCATATTGAACAGCAGGATGGCGCCCAATACGATGAGGTAGTAGTAGATCAAAGGTTTTTTCGGTGATTTGACTTCTTTCATGATAATTTCCCTTCTTCCTGCTGCCACAGCAGCTGTGCGTCGATCGCCTCCAGGGACAGCAGCAGCGCCCGCTCCGCCGCTCTCTGGGCAAAATCTAGAGCGTATTCCGCCAGCAGGATTTTTTCCTCCGCCGCGGATTCGGCATTTGGCCACTCCAGCGCCCGCTCCTGTATCTGTTCCCCGGTCTGCTGGATCATGCGCGTGATCTGTCCGTAGTTCTGGGCGAGGACGGCGGCCAGCGGCGCTTTGGACCGGCTGAGGTTTTCCCGCAGGGCCTCGTCGGTCTCCGCGCACTCCTGCTTCAGCGCGGCGATCTCCTGCAGCAGGCGGCCGTGATTTGCGGTTTCGCTCATGTGGATGCGGCTGTGGAGCTTTCCCAGACGGTCGTCCAGCTGGCAGAGCTTCACAGATAGAATTTCATGGGCCATCAGCGGCACCTCCTTTTTCTCCATTGTACTGAGGCCCCGGGAAAACCGCAATTATCACAAAGCGGCTGCTGTATAGACAGAAATGCCGGAGTGTAAAGATTCTTTACACTCCGGCATTTCTGTCAAGCGCCGCGTATTCGGCCTATTCCAGCGGGGAGATCCCCTCTGTGATCAGACGATATGAGATATGGACAATCTGGTCCAGATTTTTGGTATCCGCGTCCGTCCAGCTCCGCAGAAGCCCCATGATGGCCTGACAGTGGTAGCGGAGGATCAGGTTGACCTCAGAGCGGGTGCGGCTTCGGTACAGCCCCTCCTCGTCGCACATCTGCTCAAAGAGCCGCAGGGTATATTGCGTCAAAAGCGGCTCCAGCTCGCTCCGGTAGCTGCTCTCCATCCCCTTTTTCATGTAGGGCAGGGCGTTTATGGCCATGACGAACAGGTAGCGCAGCCGCGCCTCGCCGTTTCCCAGGGCCTTGGCCTCCAGTATGAGCCGCTCCGCGTCGCGCTCCAGAATCCAGCGAAACAGCGCGGGGATATCTTCAAAGTGGTAGTAAAAGGCCTGCCGGGTGATATGACACGCATCCACAATGTCTTTTACCGTCAGCTTTTTGACCCCCTTCTCGGTTAAGAGGACTTTAGCCGCCTGGGCAATGGATTCCTTCATATCAACCGCCATCTGCTGCTCTCCTTTATGTCGTCCGGCGGCTTGGCGGCCACAGAGCGGGGCGCAGGGCTCCGGGGGCAAGCGGCTGGCTGCGTTACGGCTATTTTACCATTGGCGCGTCGCCGTGTCAAACGGCGGATGGCCTGAAAATACAGTTGACAATAAAATAAGAAAGCTTATAATAAGAATGCTTAGTAAAGGGGGTGCGGATATGTCAAACAAGATCATCACCATCAGCCGCCAGTTCGGCAGCGGGGGCAGATCCATCGGGAAGTCGGTGGCGGCGAGGCTGGGGATTCCCTGCTACGACCAGGAGATCATAGAGAAGATCGTGGAGGAGAGCGGATACGCCAAGGAGTACGCCGAGGAGTACGGCGAGTATGTGCCCAACGGCAGCTTTCTGGGGAAGCTCTTTGCCGGCAGGGATATGAACGGCCACTCCGCCCAGGACGGGCTGTATGTCCTCCAGAGCAATATCATCCAGC
>CALWYI010000141.1 GCA_944385715.1 uncultured Oscillospiraceae bacterium
CTTCGGCGGCAGCGACCTCAAACTTCTTGACAGCGGTCTTCATGGCGGAACGCTCGGCCTTGTTGCGGGCATTGCGCGCCTCAGCCACCAGCACGCGCTTCTTGGCGGACTTAATATTCGGCAAACCAAACACCTCCTCCAGTGGGATCTATGGGGTGATTTTTCCACCCACCCCACGCAGAAATGTATTTTACCATGGTCTTTTCCAAATTGCAAGAGATTTTTTGAATTTTTTCCACCTTTTTTCGCATATTTTCTTTGTCCGGGGACAAAATAGGGGCGTACTACCAGATTTTGTGTCCGGAAAGGCGGGGTATCACAAATTATGCTGACCATCCGTACCGACCTTGCGGTGGAGGCCCACGCCCTGTGGCGGCGGCGGGCGGGGGAGACCGCCCAACTCGCCGGCGTCTCCGCCGGGGAGACTACCTGCCGGGGCCTGCCCCTGACCCACGTGGAGATCCTGGACGAGGAGGGGGCAAAGGCCCTGGGAAAGCCCCGGGGCCGGTACTTCACCCTGGACGTGTCCGCCCTGTGGCGGCGGGAGGAGGACGCCCCCCGCCGCTGCGCCCTGGCGGCAGCGGAGGCACTGGGCCCCCTGCTGCCGGCGGAGGGGCCGGTGCTGGCGGCGGGGCTGGGGAACCGCTCCATGACCCCCGACGCGCTGGGCCCCCGGACGGCGGACCAGCTGCTGGTGACCCGGCACCTGGGTAAGATCGTGCCGGGGCTGCGGCCCGTGGCCGCCCTGGCCGCCGGGGTGCTGGGGGACACGGGGCTGGAGGCGGCGGAGTGGGTCCGGGGGGCGGCGGAGACCATCCGGCCCGCCGCCGTCATCGTCATTGACGCTTTGGCCGCCGGGGACCTGGAGAGACTGTGCAGCTCCATCCAGATCTCCGACGCGGGCCTCACCCCCGGCAGCGGGGTGGGGAACCACCGGAAGGCCCTGGACCGGACCTCCCTGGGGGCGCCGGTGATCTCCGTGGGCGTTCCCACGGTGGTGGACGCGGCCACAGTGGCGGTCCACCTGCTGGAGGAGGCGGGGCGGCCCGCCCCGGAGGACTGCGCCGCCCTCCGCGGCCGGGGGACCAGGCTCTTCGTCACCCCCGACGGCATCGACCGGCAGATCCGGGAGCTCTCGGCGGTGCTGGCCCGGGGGATCAGCCTGGCCCTTCAGCCGGGGCTTTCCTACGAGGACCTGGAGGCACTCCTCGCCTGAACCGGGGGCAGTCCGCCCCCGGACCCCGGGTGCTTGCTATTGGGGGCTACCCGCCCCCAAACCCCGGGGTTCACTTTCTCTCATTTGAATGCCCTGCGGGCGGCGGTGTGGAGAGAGGCCTACGGGCTGTACGCCCAAAAGTGAACCGAAAAGGCGCCAGCCCCCTTCGGGCTGGACCCCCGCTTTGCCCAATCGGACGCCTGCAAAAATATCCTGCGCAGTCACTGAGCTGCCGCGGTATTTTGGGCTGCGGGGCGTCAGACAGAAGAAAAATCGGAGGGACTTTGCCAAAATATGGGCAGCCCTTGTTTTTCTAAGCTGCGGATGACCAGACGACGCACATAACAAGACACGGAACAGCCCTCTTTACCTGCCAGGATCACCAACTGCTGATGGGCAGCGAGCGGGACCGTAAAAGCAATTTTCCGACGAGGAGTTTTTGAGACCGGCATCGTATCACCTCAATACGCATTTAGATAAATTTTATCTAAAATGCAATAGACAGATTTTATCTAGGGTATCCTTCTTCTGGGGTGATAGGATGAACACGCGGATAAGAGCTATACGAGAGGATCGCGATCTGACTCAGAAGATGGTAGCAGAAGCGATCGGGATAACCCAGCGAAAGTACAGTTATTTGGAAACCGGGACGCAGCAATGGACAGATGAACTTTTAGTGCGTCTGGCAAACCTATATGGTACTAGTGTAGACTATCTTCTGTGTCTCACAGATGACCCCTCTCCCCGCAAAGATAAGAAGTAACAGCGGCTCCACCCAGGGCCGCTGTTTTTCTATGCTGTATTCCCAGCACGAGGGCCGTCAGGCGAAGTCGGACACCCACCGCACCGATTACGAGGAGGCCGGAGGCCCCGTGGTATTTCAGTGGCTGCCCGGTATCAAATCTGATACCGTCCGATTGGACAAAGCGGGGGTCCAGCCCGAAGGGGGCTGGCGTGTTTTTGGGTACTTTTTGCACGAGCAAAAAGTACCCCGCCCGTGGGTGCGGGAACCCACAAAAAAAGAGCGCTTGTCAGCGCTCTTTTTCCATTCTCTCCACGATCTCCCCGATGGCCCCCTCCAGACAGTGGCACACCACCGTGGCCCCGGAGGCAAGCACCTCCGGCACCGCGTTGGCGGGGCAGAAGGCGTAGTCCGCCGCCTCCAGCATGGGCAGGTCGTTCATGTGGTCCCCGGCGCAGATGAGGGTGCGGCAGCCCAGCAGCTCCTTGAGCTTTTTGGCCATCTCCCCCTTGTTGGCCCCCTTGGCGGTGAGCTCCAGCAGCTCCCCGCTGGAGAAGATCAGCTCGTAGTATTCCGTGAGCCCCGCCGCCACCATCTCCCCGCGGATCTGGTCCAGCTCCTCCCCGGGCCCCACGAACAGGGCCTTCACCAGGGGCCGGGGGGTGTTCTCCGGGTCTATGCGGGGGATCTCCTCGTACCGGGCGCCGGTGAGCTTGGCGTGGCGGGCGTTCCAGGCCGTGGGCCGCAGGACCTGGACAAAATTGGCGTCCGGGTACAGCTCGACGGCCACGCGGGGGAACCGCTCCGCCACGGCGGCGATGTGGGTCGGGGCAAAATCCGGCAGGAAATTCTTCACCACATACTCCCCCCGCTCCAGGTCGTAGATGGCCCCGCCGTTGTCTACCACGATGGGGGCGTTCATGGGCACCTCCCGAGCGTGGTGGCGGAAGGCCTCCAGGGCCCGGCCGGTGGCCACGGCAAAGCGGCCCCCCTCCGCCATCCAGCGGCGGATGGCCGCCAGATTCCGCTGGTTCATGGGGGGCCGGGGCGTACCGTCCCGCAGGGCCTCCTCCGTATATAAGAGCGTGTTGTCGTAGTCGCTGAGCAGCAGCATGCCGTCAAATATTCCCATGGCGTCCTCCCGTATCCGGCAGAGTTTCTCTCCGTCCCATGATACCCCCTTTTTTCCCCTTTTGCAATGGCGGAGATGGGGAAAGGGCCGGCATATCCCGGACAGGCCCGGCATATGCTGGGACATGCACCTGAGAGAGGCGCCTACGGAAAGGAAGATGCCACATGACCATTCAGCGCAGGCCCCGGCCCCAGCGGCGGCGGCAGCTCACCGCCCTGGCCCTGGCCATCGCGGTACCATGGCTGGCGGCGGTGACCGCCGCCAGCGACACGGGGAAGGCGGCCCTCAATGCCCTGGGCCAGCAGGGGGACCTGGCTCTGGGCATCCTCCGCAGCCAGCTGGGGGACGGCAGGGAGGACGATCTGCTCCCCGCCTCTGTGTCCCTGGCCATCGGCCAGAGCCCCACCCTGCTGGCGGGGAAGGGTGAGATCCTGGATCTCCGCCGCAGCCAGGAGACGGAGGACGCCCCCGACGTCCAGGAGGAGGAAAACGTCCCCATTACCGAGGACCCGGCGGAGCCGGAGACCCCCCTGGTATTCGCCGACAACGGCGTCACCGCCCGGACCCTGGTGCCCACCTCCACGGAGGGCTACGTGGTGGCGGGGGACGTGTACATCAGCAACACCTCGGTAAACACCTTCGACGCCTCCCTCTTTGACGGCACCTTTGCCGCCCGTCTGCCGGAGGAGGGGCCCCAGGTCCTCATCGTCCACACCCACGGCAGCGAGGCCTACACCATGCCGCCGGGGCAGGAGTACGAGGAGAGCAGCGAGTGCCGCACCACCGACTGCAATTACAACGTGGTCCGAGTGGGGGACGAGATCGCCGCTGCCCTGGAGGAGGCGGGCCTCACGGTCCTCCACGATCCCACCCTCCACGACTACCCCCAGTACAGCGGGGCCTACGACCGGTCCCTGGCCGCCATCAACAGCTATCTGGAGCAGTACCCCACCATCTCCTTTGTCCTGGACATCCACCGGGACGCCATCTCCGACGGGGAGGGGAACATGTACAAAGTGGTCAGCAACGTGGCGGGGGTCAACGCCGCCCAGATGACCTTCGTCATCGGCACCGACGGCGGCGGCCTGGAGCACCCCAACTGGCGAGAGAACCTGAAGCTGGCGGCGGCGGTGCAGCAGCGGCTCCTGGAGGACTACCCTACCCTCATGCGGCCCATCACCGTGCGGAACTCCCGGTACAACCAGCACGTCACCACCGGCAGCCTCCTGGTGGAGATGGGCGCCGCCGGCAACTCCCTGGACGAGGCCCTCCTCTCCGCCCGCCTCCTGGCCGACGCCCTGGCGGAGACCATCCTCTCGGCAGAGGGGTGAGAGAAAAACTGGAGTTTCTCTTCTTTTCTTGAAAGACTGTAACGACACTTGATTTTGCGCAGCAAAATCTTAGTGGAGTACGTCCCCGGAAGGGGGAAAGAAGCAAAAGAACTTTGGGGGCAAACGTTGTTTGCCCTGGAAAAAGAAATTAGAACAGCAGCAGCCCTGGGGGAGCTCGAGGGGGCGGAGCCCACCTCGAATCAAATCGAATGCCCCGCAAAGCGGCCTGCGCAGCAGGGGTTTTCCCGCCCCAGGCGGGAAAATACGGCATTCTTAAACGCTCGAGGGGGCGAAGCCCGCCTCGAATGGGATCGAATGCCCCGCGATAGCGGCCCGCGCAGCGGGGGTTTTCCCGCCCCTGGGCGGGAAA
>CALWYI010000142.1 GCA_944385715.1 uncultured Oscillospiraceae bacterium
ACCCAGACCGGCACCACCTTCCGCCTCAAGGGCAAGGGCATCCCCAACATGAACGGCCGGGGCCGGGGCGACCAGTACGTCACCGTGTACATCGAGACCCCCCGCAACCTCACCCGGGAGCAGAAGGAGGCCCTGAAGAAATTCAGCGAGACCCTGAAGGAGAACAACTACGAGGAGCGTAAGAGCTTCTTCAAGAAGTTCAAGAAATAACTGTGTATAACGGGGAAAGAGAGAAAAAACGATGAAGATTGCCATTGGATCAGACCACGGCGGATACGACCTGAAGGAGCAGGTAAAGACCTGGCTCCAGGAGATGGGCCATGAGGTGGAGGACTTCGGCTGCCACGGCAAGGAGAGCTGCGACTACCCCGACTTCGGGGCGGCGGCGGCCCGGGCGGTGGCCTCCGGGGCGTGCGAGAAGGGCGTCGTCATCTGCACCACCGGCATCGGCATCTCCATCACCGCCAACAAGGTCAGGGGCGTCCGCTGCGCCCTGTGCAGCGACCCCTGGAGCGCGGAGATGACCCGCCGCCACAACGACGCCAACATGCTGGCCATGGGCGCCGGCGTGGTGGGGCCCCTGCTGGCCCGGCAGATCCTGGAGGCCTTCCTCACCCACGACTTTGAGGGGGGACGGCACCAGCGCCGGGTGGATAAGATGATGGCCCTGGAGAACCAGTGATCCCGGACGCGCCGGAGGGACGACAGATCCCTCCGGCGCGCCGCATTTTGCGGGAGCGACAAGGAGCGGGCGCGGGATGACGGATGGCATGGGGAAAATGACGGTTTTTCCCGCCGCGGGTTGTTTTTTGCCGCAGTGGGTGGTATGGTATAAAAAAATCCACGAAAAAATGTACCGGAAGGAGGGCGCCCATGGGGACCAAGGGATATCACAGCTACCGGGGGCGGCGGGGCGCCCGGCGGGTGCTGGGGGTCGCGCTGCTGGCGCTGATCCTGCTGGCGGCCTGCGTGTACCTGTTTTTGCAGCGCTACGTCACCTTCACCGACAGCGGCGAGGTGCGGCTGGATCTGCCCTTTTTCCAGCAGCAGGAGGACACCGCCGGTGAAGCGCCTCCGGCGGATGGGGGCAGTGAGGACGTGAATCTGGTGATCGATGCGCCGGAGGAGCAGACCCCGGAGGCGGAGGAGACCGCGGTGCCCTACGGGGAGCACCGGCTGGTGGGCCTCAGCGCCCTGCCGGCAGACGGCGCCGCCCTGGCGGAGACGCTTGCCGCCCAGGGGGCCAACGGCTTCGTCTATGGGGTGAAGGACAACACCGGAAAGGTGTCCTACGACTCCGCCGTGGCCCTGCGGGACGCGGTGGCCTCCGACGGGCCGGACAGCCAGCTTCTCAGCGCGCTCTGTCAGCAGGAGGGCATCCTCTCGGTGGCCCGGCTCAACTGCTTCCACGACAGCTACTACGCCTTCGCCCACATGGAGAGCGCCGGTATCTGCCAGTCCTCCGGGTACATCTGGTACGACAACCTCTCCTACCACTGGCTGGACCCCGCCAAGGAGCAGGCCAGGAGCTATGTGATCGATCTGGCCCTGGAGTGCGCCCGGCTGGGTTTTGACGAGCTGCTGCTGGAGGACGTGCACTACCCCTCCGCCGGCAAGCTGGAGAAGATCGACTACTCCGGCAACGCGCTGGGCAAGACCCAGGCCCTGGTCCAGTTCCTGACGGAGCTGAAGGAGGCGCTGGCCCCCTATGACGTCCGGGTCGCCCTGCTGCTGGACGAGGAGACGCTGCTGACCCAGGATAGCGGAGCCCTGGCGGAGACCACAGGGCAGGACCTGAGCCAGATCCTGCCGCTGGTGGATGCGGTTTACGCCCGGACCTCAGACTCGATGGCGATCAAGACCGCCATCACTGCGATAGCGGGCGAGCGTTCTCCGGCATTTGTGCCCATAGCTGACCAGGCCCCTTCGGCGGGCGACTGGTACCTTCCATAACAGAAATACAGCCATAAGCGGACCGCAGGCGGATGCCTGCGGCCCGCTTTCTTTTCGGCACCTTTTACAAATGGATTTTTAGACCTTGTGCAAATAGACAGACCGAAGGAAAATATTGTAGAGCAGGCTGTGTCTTCAAAAAACAGCTAGATAAAATCGCGGTATCTTCACAAACAGGCGTTTTTGCGCGTTAAAAAAGCGAGATAATAGAGAATATCTATGGCAAAGCTGACAAAGGGGTGTGGAAGGATTTGGTTAAATTGTCAAAATCTTAACAGGCAGCAAAAAAGCATTGGACCCCTGTCAGGGATGTGGTATAATAACATCGTATTACTGTCGGGAAATTTTGGGGCGGGGAAATGGGAAACCGCCTGCAAAGGCTGGGTAGTACGAGAGAGGCATTCCCTCCCAAAATCCATCGAAAAGGGGTGAGACGATGTCACTGGAAGCGATTACCGAGATCCGCGAAGTGGAGGAGCGCACGGAGCGCGCCAAGGCGGAAGCCCGGGTCCAGGCCCAGAAACTGGCAGCGGACGCCGAGCGGGACGGAAAGGCCCTGCTGCGGCAGGGCCAGGACGATGCCGCCGCGGCTCTGGCCCAGGCTCTGCGCGGGGCCGAGGAAACCGCCGCCCAGCGGCGGGAGGCGATTCTGGCAGCGGCAGCCGAGGACTGCCGGAAGCTGGAGAACGCCGCCCATGGGCGTATGGATAAGGCGGTCCAAGCAATTTTGGAAAGGGTGGTAGAGAGCTAATGTCCATTGTCAAAATGAAACGGATCCGGCTCATCGCCCTTGCCGAGGACAGGGACGCGCTGCTGTCGAGTCTGCTTCATGTGGGCTGCGTGGAGATCAGCGAGCCGGAGATCCCCCAGGGGGAGGACGGCAATCCGCTGCTCCACAGGGACGCCGCCGGCGTGGCCCAGGCCCGATCCCAGCTGACCGCCCTGCAGCACGCCCTGGAGGTGCTGCGCAAGTACGCGCCCCGGAAGAAGGGCATGTTCGCCCCCCGGGACACCATCGGGGAGCGGGAGCTGCTGGACAGCGCGGCCATGGCCGCCGCCCTTCAGAAGGCGGAGGCGGTCAACGAGCACGCCAAGGCCGTGGGACAGCTGAACACCCGGGAGGCCCGGCTCCACACGGAGCAGCTGGCGCTGCAGCCCTGGAGCGCCTATGATCTGCCCCTGGAGGACCAGGGGACCAAAACGGCGGCCATCCTCCTGGGCACCGTCCCCAACGCCGTGGACTTCGACGCCATGGCCGGGGCGGTGATGGAGAGCGCGGAGACCGCCTGGCTCAAGCTCCTCTCCACCGACCGGGAGCAGCAGTACCTGGAGGTGGTGGTCCACCGCTCCCAGGAGGCCCAGGCTTTGGAGGTCCTCAGGACCTACGGCTTCAGCTTCTCCCAGCTCAAGGAGCTCACCGGCACGGTGGCGGAGAACGTCCGCCGCCTGGACGATGAGATCCGTCAGATCGGCGAACAGCGCCGGGGGGAGGAGGAGGCCATCCGGACCCTGGGGGCCGCCCAGGACGAGCTGGAGGTCTGCGTGGACCGGGTGCAGCAGGTCCTGGCCAAGGAGGCCGCCAAGGAGCGGCTCCTCACCGGCGGGGCCATCATCTGCCTGGACGGCTGGGCGGAGGCGCCGGAGGTGCCCGCCCTGGAGAAGGCCCTGAAAGCGTTCGACTGTGCCTATGAGCTGACGGACCCCACGCCGGAGGAGTATCCGGAGGTGCCGGTGAAGCTGAAGAACAACATCTTCAGCCGGTGTATGAACGTGGTCACGGAGATGTACTCCCTGCCCGCCTACGACGGCACGGACCCCAACCCCCTGATGGCGCCCTTCTTCATCCTCTTCTTCGGCATCATGATGGCGGACGCGGCCTACGGCCTTCTGATGATGTTCGGCAGCCTGTTTGTCCTGAAGAAGGCGAAGCCCCGGGAGGGCACCCGCAACTTCATGGAGCTGGTGTTCTGGTGCGGCGTGAGCACCACCATCATCGGCGTCATGACCGGCGGCTTCCTGGGCGACTTCATTCCCCAGCT
Organism: uncultured Oscillospiraceae bacterium; assembly: GCA_944385715.1. Lineage (GTDB taxonomy): Bacteria > Bacillota > Clostridia > Oscillospirales > Oscillospiraceae > Pelethomonas. Next base: position 3,993 of record CALWYI010000142.1, read on the forward strand.
CATCAAGATCATCAACCCCCAGAGCACCTTCGAGATGCCCGCCCTGTTTACCCCCCTGGACGACACGGTGGCCATCATGCTGGGCTCTCTGGTGCTGGGTCTCATCCAGGTCATCACCGGTATGGCGGTGAGCGTGGTGAACAAGATCCGCTCCGGGGACTTCATCGACGCCCTCTTCAGCGAGATCACCTGGTGGATTATCCTCGCCGGCGTGCCCCTGGCCATCTTCGGCATCGGCACCGTGGCCGGCGTGCCCATCCCCCTTGTGGTGGGCGGGCTGATGCTGGTCTTCGGCGGTACCCGGAACGCCAAGGGCTTCGGCAAGGTGGCCTCCCTGGTGGGCCTGGTGTACAACGGCGTCACCGGCTATTTCAGCGATATCCTCTCCTATGTGCGCCTCATGGCCCTGATGCTCTCCGGCAGCGTCATCGCCTCGGTGTTCAACACCCTGGGCGCCACCTTCGGGAACGTGATATTGTTCGTGATTGTATCCCTCATCGGCAACGCCCTGAACCTGGCGCTGAACCTTCTGGGGTGCTACGTCCACGACCTGCGCCTGCAGTGCCTGGAGTTCTTCGGCCGGTTCTATAAAGAGGGCGGAAAGCCCTACAAGCCCCTGGCGATCCAAACAAAATATGTAGATGTAATCAAGGAGGAACAATAACATGGCAGCTTTTATTGAACTTTTCGGCGGTCTCGGTCTTGCATTCCTGGGCGCGGCTCTGGCGG
>CALWYI010000143.1 GCA_944385715.1 uncultured Oscillospiraceae bacterium
CGACGCCGGGGAGTGGCTGGACCTGGACGAGAGCAGACTCAGCCGGAAGTACATCGCCGACTACCTGTATCAGAAATTTGGCCTGGATGCTGAGGCAACAGACGCTCTCCTTGCCGAAACCCCAAGGCCGCCGGGGGACTATGCGGAGGAATTTGACGCCTGGTATATGTGCCACGGGGACACGGAGATGCGGACCTACACCTTCGATACCGGCTGGGGCGATACGCAAAAGGATGGGAGCCGGGTGGTCTACTACACCAACCCGTACATATGGGGTCCGGAGGCGGCAAGCGGCGAGAGAGACGTACCCATGTGCCTGCGGGTCACCCCCAGCCCCACGGAGGACGGCGGCTGGCGGTGGTATCCAATACGATCATAAAGTGAGGGCACGGACGACAAAATACCGGCTGTTTCAACAACAGTCGGTATTTTTTGTGTTTGTGAATACGCTCAGTTTTCAAATTTCTCCAGGATGCCCGCCACCGGGTCCAGCCAGCCGCCGTCGAAGTCCTCGATGCGGCCCGCATCGGTGAGCTCCGCCAGCCTGGGGTCGATGGGCATCCGGGCCAGGAGCTTCAGACCGTGGGCCTGAGCGGCGGCCTGGGTCTTGCCCTGGCCGAAGAGGGGGATCTCCCTGCCGCAGTCGGGGCAGACGAGGTAGCTCATGTTCTCCACCACGCCCACGATGGGGATATCCATCATCTCCGCCATCTTCACAGCCTTCTCCACCACCATACTCACCAGCTCCTGGGGGGAGGCCACGATGATGACCCCGTCCAGGGGCAGGGACTGGAACACGCTCAGGGCCACGTCGCCGGTTCCCGGAGGCATATCCACGAACAGGTAGTCCACGTCCCACACCACATCGGTCCAGAACTGGGTCACCACGCCGCCGATGACGGGGCCCCGCCAGAGGACCGGGTCCGTCTCGTTGTCCAGCAGCAGGTTCACGCTGATCATCTGGATGCCGCCCTCGGTCTCCACCGGCAGCATGCCCCGCTCGTCCCCCATGGCCCGGTCGTGGACGCCGAAGGCCTTGGGGATGGAGGGACCGGTGACGTCGGCGTCCAGGATGCCCACGTTGTAGCCCTTCCGCCGCATGAGCACCGCCAGCTGGCTGGTGACCATGGATTTGCCCACGCCGCCCTTGCCGGATACGACGCCGAAGATCTTGCCCACCCTGGCGGCGGGGTTTTTCTCCTTCAGGAAGGACTGGGGGGCGGTGCGCTCGCCGCAGTTCTCGCCGCAGGTGCTGCAGTCATGGGTACATTCAGACATAGATTTCCATCTCCTTACATTGGTGATCGCGGCGTTTGCCGCGAAGAATTTTCCGTGAAAACGGGAAGCAACGCTTATTTTTTCCGGTTCTGCCGGTATTCACGCAGCTTTTTGAGGAATTCGCCGTGGCGGGGGGAGTGGAGAGTGGGGAAGGAGCGCATCAGGCGACGCTCGAAGAAGTCCTGGCCGGCGTACAGGGCCTCCAGCCGCTGCCGAGCCTCGGCTTTGGCGCGCTCCAGCCGCTGGGAGAATTCGTCGCTGAACTCGCCCAGGGGCTCCAGCCGCTCCTGAAGGGCCTGGGCGGCCTCCGTGCGGCGCTCCGCGGCGGCCTGCCGGGCATCCGACAGGGCCTGCTCCGCCTCCGCCCGCCGCTGGGCGGCAGCCTGCCGGGCCTCCGACAGGGCGGATTCCAAGCGGGCCTTCTGGGCCTCCTGCCGCTGAAGCTGCTCTGCCTTGAGGGCCTCCAGCTTCTCGGTGAGCTCATCCTGGATGGCGTGGAGCTTCTCCAGACGGTTGCCGATCTGGATGGCGCTGCGGACGGACAGTACGATATCCGCCACGTAGATCACAAACAGGGCCAGGGCCAGGGGAATCAGCAGGTAGTGGGACATAAGCCACTCCAGGGGCGGATAGACCCGGGGCTGGATGCCGTAGCGCAGCACCAGACAGGCCAGACCGAACAGAAGGGAGTTGAGCAGGCACACCCGTCCGCCCAGGTTGAAGCGGCGGCGGGAGTAGTCCCACCAGCGCATGTGGAAGAGCTTCTCCATGGCGTAGCTGGTGACGTACTCCACGGCGGAGGTGAGGACCATACCCACCAGGAAGGTGGCGACGGGGCTCTCCCACCGGCCGGACAGCACCGCCAGCACCAGCAGGGCCCCGTGGCCGTAGATGGGGCAGAGGGGGCCGTTGAGGAAGCCCCGCTTCTCGCAGAGCTTCCGCTGGCCGATGGAGCAGTAGATCATCTCGCCGCACCAGCCCAGAAAGCTGTAGAACAGCAGGAGCAGAAAGACAACGGCAGCGTGGTTGAAAAAGGGAAGCATGCATATTCCTCCAAAAAACGGGACCCTTTACAGGGTCAGGAAGGTGACGCCGGGGACCCGGGCCTCCCGCAGGAAGGCGGTCTCCCGGCGCTGACAGGTGAAGAGCAGGATCTGGCGCTCCCGGGCCAGCTCCGCGAGACAGGTCAGGGCGGCGGCCATGCGGTCATCGTCGAAGGTCACCAGGGCGTCGTCCAGCACCAGGGGCGCCCCCTTGTCCCGGGGCAGCACCAGATCGCAGATGGCCAGCCGCACCGCCAGGTACAGCTGGTCGGCGGCCCCCTGGCTCAGCTGGAAAAGCTCCCGGGGGAGGAGGGAACCCTCCTCCTGGGCCGACGGCGTCAGCTCCTTGTTCAGCAAAACCTTATTATACTTCCCCTGGGTCAGCTTTGTAAAGATTTCCGCGGATTTTTCTCCCAGAGCCGGAGAAAATCGCTTCTGCAGGCTCAGGTTGGCCGTCTCCAGGGCCTGGGCGGCCAGGGCGATGGCGTCGTACTCCGCCTGGAGGAGCTGCAGGGCATCCTCCTTCTCCGCCAGATCCGCCCCCAGCTGGGCGCTGTCCCCCAGGGCCTGGATCTGTCCCTGGGCGGTGTGGAGACGGCGGCGCAGCTCCTCCAGACGGGCGGCGTTGGCGGTGCGCTCCGCCTGGAGCTGGGACCGGGACAGGACTGGCCGCTCCGCCGGCCCCCCCTGGAGCGGTTCACCGTCGGCGGCGCCCCGGCGCAGCTCCCACCGGAGGGCGGCGGTCTCCGCCGCCCGGGCCGCCTCCTCGGCGGCAAGGCGGCGGGCCAGGGCCCCCTCTACGGCGGTGAGTCCATCCTCGATATCCACGGCCTGGGGCTGGAAGTCGCGGACCTGGGCCATGGCCCGGTCCAGACCCTGCCGCCAGCGGGTCTCGGCGGCCTCCGCCAGAGCGGAAGCCCGCTGCCAGGACTCCCGGGCGGCGTCGGTCTCTCTTTTTATAATGGTATAGGCCTCCCGCCCCTGCTCCTGCCGCCGGCGGAGAAGGGCCTGCTCCGCCTCCCAGCGGGAGCGGCGGCTCCGGGTAAGCAGCGCGCTGGCCAAAATGCCCAGCAGCACGATGCCGCAGCCTGCCGCCGCTCCGGCGGCCCAGCTGCCCGCCAGGGAGAGGAGGACGGCGGCCAGCACCCCGGCGGCCAGGGCCAGAACGGGGAGCAGAACACCGGCCCTGGGCGGAGACGGGGCGGCATCGTCGGCGGGGGGCGTCGGCGCGGCGGCCAGGCGCTCCTCCGCCGCATCCCAGGCGGCCTTGGCGGCCTCCGCCTCCCGGAGGGCGTCGGAGGCGGCGTCCTCGTCCGGGATCAGGCTGTCCAGAGTACCCCGGAGGGCCTCCAGCTCCGAGCGGGAGGGGAGAGACTGAACATCCGCCGCCAGGGTCTCCGCCTTTTTCTGGGACTGCTCCCAGGTATCCCGGGCGGCAAGAGCCTCCCGGACCTCCCGGGCCCGGTCCGCAGCGTCGTGAAGGGCCAGCTGTCCCTCCAGCTCCGCCTGCCGCCGCTCCAGACGGGCCTGCTGGTCCCGGCAGTCGGCGATCTCCGCCTCCCGGGCGGCAATCTGATCCAGCAGGCTCCGCAGTTCCGTGCACTCCCGCTCCAGCTGAGGGAGAAGGCCGGTCTTGTTGTGGCGGCGGCGGTTCTGCTGGCGGCGCAGCCGCTCGGCGGCGGCGGTGTAGGAGGTGTCCTCCTCGCCGGTGGTGATGAGGGCGGCGATCCGCTGCTCCAGGGCCTCGCTGTGATCCACCGCCATGCCGGACTGGCGGATAAAAGCGCTGCGCTCATAGACCTCCTGGGGCACGCCCAGCAGCGCCTCGCCGCAGCTGGCGGCGGTGAGCCAGGGGACGGGCTCGGCGGAGCCGGTGTACAGGGCGGAAAAGGCCCCCATGGGGGCGTTGGCCCGGGCGGTCCGCCGGAGGACGGTCAACTCCTCGTTCCCGGCGGTGAGGGCCATGCGGCCCTCCATGGGGCTGCCGCTCCAGGGGAGATACTTCCGCTTGTCCGCTTGCAGGCTGCGGTCCCGGGTGTTGAGACCGTAGAGCATCACCCGCAGAAGGGCGGTCCAGGTGGACTTGCCCCCCTCATTGGGGGCTTCTATGATATTGAGGCCGGGACCCAGGTCCAATACCTCGTTTTCCAGCCGCCCGAAGGTGGCGGCCAGCTGGTGGATGCGCATAGGGTGCCTCCTGTTTGCTCCATATCTTGGGGATGATAATTAGTATGTATACTATATCACGAAGGGGGAAAAATGTCTTTGGCCGGGCCTGAAAAAAAGTGGAAAAATTTCAGTAAAAAGTGTTGACAAATGCGGAAAGGTCTGGTATATTAAGCAAGCTGTCTGGAACGCGGCGGTCGGGCCGGCGTCGAGAGCAAAAAAACTTCAAGCG
>CALWYI010000144.1 GCA_944385715.1 uncultured Oscillospiraceae bacterium
GTTCCCCGCCTGACATGGTTCACAGGCATCCATTGCGCGAGACCGGAGCCTCAACACGAATGCTTGCGGAGGGTATTTCATGGTGTACTCGGTATTATACACGATTGGCCCCGGGATTGCAAGGGGCAATTTCCGGCAGGGCCGGGGCAGGCTTACGCCGGCAGCAGGCCTTCCACCAGCTGGCTGTAGTAGTCGTAATCGTCGGCGCCGGTATGGGTGACGGCCACCTTGCCGTCGGTGCCTATGACGACGGTGTAGGGAATGTATTCACTGGGATAGAGACTGAAGACCGTGTAATCCAGATCCAGCCCCACCCGGAAGGTATAGCCGTTCTTCTCCAGGAAGCTTTTCACCGTTTCCTCGTCCTCGCCGCTGCTCACTGCCAGCAGCACCAGGTCCTCCCCGTAGGTCTCCTGGAGCTCCTCAAAGGCGGGCATCTCCCCCACACAGGGGCCGCACCAGGTGGCCCAGAAGTTCAGCAGGATCACTTTGCCCTCGTGGTCGGAGAGGGTGAAGGTACTGCCGTCTGTCAGCGTGACGGTAAAATCCCGGTAGGCGTCGCCCTCGGCGATGGGGCCGGAGATGTCCGCCGTTCCGCTGCCGTCCTCCTCCGCGCCGCCCGCGGCGTCATTGGCGGTACCGGCATCGTCGGCGGTGCCGGTGTTCCCGGTGTTATTGCCGCTCTGGCATCCCGCCAGCAGAAGTGTGACGGTCAGCAGCAGGGTCAGAGATAGTTTTCTCAGCTTCATGGTTTTGATTCCTTTCCCAACCAAAATAGATGGCCCCTCTGGGGCAGATATGGCGGCACCGGCCGCACTGGATACACTCCCGGTCCCCCACGGCTTTCACGTCCATCCCACAGACGCGGGTGCACAGACCGCAGCCGTCGCACTTGCCTTCGTCCACCCGGAAGGCCAGCAGGGCCACCCGGCTGAAGAGGGAGTAGATCGCCCCCAGGGGGCAGAGAAAGCGGCAGAAGGCCCGGTAGCAGAATATGCAGAAAAGCAGTATGGCGGCGCACAGGGCCGTCTTCCAGGTGAAGAGCCACCCGGCCATGGGGCGCAGCGTCTCCTGGAGGGCCACCAGGGGGATGCCCCCCTCCAGGGTGCCGGCGGGGCAGATGTACTTGCAGAAGCCGGGCAGGGGGTAGCCGGCGGTAAAGGCGTACCACAGGGGGATGGCCACGACGAACACCGCCAGCACCGCGTACTTCAGCCAGGACAGCTTCCGGCTCCACCGGCCTTTCTTGAGCTTTTTCCCCGGAATCCTGTGGAGCAGCTCCTGAATGAGCCCGAAGGGGCAGAGAAAGCCGCAGATCAGCCGCCCCAGGGCAAGGCCCAGAAGCATCAGGATGCCCAGGATATAGAGGGGCAGCTTATCGGGCATGGCGCTGAGGGCGTTCTGCAGGGAGCCCAGGGGGCAGGCGGCCACCGCCCCGGGGCAGGAGTAGCAGTTGAGCCCCGGCACGCATACCCCCTTGGGGTCCCCTTTGTAGATGGTGCCGGAGGCGAAACCGGCAAAATTGGCGTTATAGAGCAGGGCGCTGGCCAGCTGGATGCATTTGCGCCGGAATTCCGCCCGCCTCATGTTCTTTCGTCTATCCAATGCCGATACACTCCATACAGATGCGGATGGCCTTGGCCATGGTGGTCTGGTAGCCGCCCTGGGCGGCCCCCAGGATCAGAAAGGCCAGGCCGCAGGCCGCCAGGGCCAGCTGGGCGGCGTGTCGCTTTGTCATGGCGGGTTCCTCCTTTGGGATAACTGGACCGGATACGGCCCGGCGGGATTTCCCCGCCGGGCCGTAAGGGGGGTCACCGGACGGCGATGGCCTCGATCTCCACCATGGCGTCCTTGGGCAGCCGGGCCACCTCCACGGCGCTGCGGGCCGGGGGATTGCCGGGGAAGAAGGTGGCGTAGACCTCGTTCATGGCGGCGAAGTCGTTCATATCCTTGAGGAACACGGTGGTCTTGATGACGTTCTCCAGGGTGAGCCCCGCCTGGGCCAGCACCGCCTGGACGTTCAGCAGGGACTGCCGGGTCTGTCCGGCGATGCCGCCCTCGGCGAAGGCGCCGGTGGCGGGGTCTACCGGCAGCTGGCCGGAGGTGATGACCAGGTTCCCGGCGCTGATGCCCTGGGAGTAGGGGCCGATGGCGGCGGGAGCCGCAGAGGTGGAAATAATCTCTTTCATATTGCGCATCCTCCATTTATCTTGGCTGTAGATGGACATATTGTACCAGAAAACCCCAGTTGGGTCAATCGGCAATCCGCCTGCGGCCGGTCCCGGCGGGCGCCGCTGAAATTTTGGGCAATCTGCCAAAACTGTGCCGCGCGGCCCGTTATTTTCTTGACAAACCGCAAAATGGCGGCTACTATCAAAGGCAAGTTGTTACAGAAAGGGTGATCCCTATGGACCGCAGCAGCGGCATTCTCCTGCACATCTCCTCCCTCCCCTCCCCCTACGGCATCGGCACCCTGGGGAAGGCCGCCTATGAGTTTGCCGACTTTCTCCACGCCGCCGGTCAGAAGTACTGGCAGCTCCTGCCCCTGGGCCCCACCAGCTACGGCGACAGCCCCTACCAGAGCTTCTCCACCTTCGCCGGCAACCCCTACTTCATCGACCTGGACCTGCTGGCGGAGGACGGACTTCTGGACCGGGAGGAGCTCGCGGCCATCAACTGGGGTACGGAGCCCCGGTATGTGGACTACGGGAAGATCTACGAGTCCCGGTTCGCCGTCCTCCGCAAGGCATTTGAAAAGGGCTATCCCCGGGACAGGGAGGCGGTGGACACCTTCCGGAAGGAGAACCGCTGGCTGCCCAACTACGCCCTCTATATGGCGGTAAAGCGCCGCTTTGATATGAAGTGCTGGCTGGACTGGCCCGACGAGGCCATCCGGCTGCGGAAACCGGAGGCCGTGGCGCGCTATGCCAGGGAGCTCCAGGAGGATGTGGACTTCTTCAGCTACCTCCAGTTCCTCTTCTACAAGCAGTGGATCGCCCTGCGGGAGTATATCCACAGCCTGGGCATCAGGATCATCGGCGACCTGCCCATCTACGTGGCCATGGACTCCGCCGACCTGTGGGCGGAGCCGGAGTTCTTCCAGCTGGGGGAGGACCACGTGCCCACGGAGGTCTCCGGGGTGCCGCCGGACTACTTCACCGCCGACGGCCAGCTGTGGGGCAACCCCCTCTATGACTACGACGCCATGAAGAAGGATGGCTTCGGCTGGTGGATCCGCCGGGTGGAGGGCGCCACCCGCCTCTTCGACGTGATCCGCATCGACCACTTCCGGGGACTGGAGAGCTACTGGGCGGTACCCTACGGGGACAAGACCGCCCGGAACGGCCGCTGGAAGAAGGGGCCCGGCATGGACCTGGTGGGGGTCCTCACCAGCTGGTTCCACGGCATCGACTTTATCGCCGAGGACCTGGGCTTCCTGACACCGGAGGTCCACAAGCTGCTCGCCGACTCCGGCCTTCCCGGCATGAAGGTGCTGGAGTTCGCCTTCGACAGCCGGGAGCCCAGCAGCTATCTGCCCCACACCTACGAGCGCAACTGCGTGTGCTACGTGGGCACCCATGACAACGAGACCGTCATGCAGTGGCGGAGCAAGGCCGACCCCGCCGACATCACCTACGCCCGGAAGTACCTGGGCCTCAACGCGGAGGAGGGCTTCCACTGGGGCGTGATCCGGGGCGGCATGAGCAGCGTGGCGGACACCTTCGTGACCCAGATGCAGGACTACCTGGGCCTGGGGGCCGAGGGGCGGATGAATTTCCCCGGCTCCGCCGCGGGCAACTGGCAGTGGCGGCTCCTGCCCGGCGAGGCGCCTATGAGTCTGGCCAAGAAGATCCGCCAGTACACCAGGCTGTACGGCCGGCTGTGACCGCGCCGCCGGGGCGCAGGCAATACGAAAAACATCCCCCGGACCGACAGGTCCGGGGGATGTTTTTGCTTTCACAGGGTTTATTTCTTGCCGCCCTTGAGGGCCTTCATCCGCTTCTCGTGGTCCAGGATCCGCTTGCGGATCCGAAGGCTCTTGGGGGTGACCTCCAGCAGTTCGTCGTCCGCCAGGAACTCCAGGCACTGCTCCAGGCTCAGGTTCCGGGGGGGCACCAGGCGCAATGCCTCGTCGCTGCCGCTGGCCCGCATGTTGGTCAGCTGCTTCTTCTTGCAGACGTTGACGGGGATGTCCTCCTGCTTGGGAGAGACGCCCACCACCATGCCGGCGTACACCGGCACGCCGGCGCCGATGAACAGAGCGCCCCGCTCCTGGGCGTTGAAGAGGCCGTAGGTGATGGACTCGCCGGTCTCAAAGGCGATGAGGGAGCCGGTGTTCCGGCGGCTGAGCTCGCCCTTGAAGGGGGCGTAGCTGTCGAACACGGAGGCCATGATGCCCTCGCCCCGGGTGTCGGTCAAAAACTCGTTGCGGTAGCCGAAAAGGCCCCGGGAGGGGATCAGGAACTCGATCTTCATGCGCTCGCCCACGGGGGTCATCTCCAGCATGTCGGCCTTCCGGCTGCCCAGCTTCTCGATGACGGCGCCCACGCTCTCGGCGGGCACGTCCACCACCAGCCGCTCAATGGGCTCGCAGCGGACGCCGTCGATCTCCTGGTACAGGACGCGGGGCGGGGAGACCTGGAACTCGTAGCCCTCCCGGCGCATGGTCTCGATGAGGATGGAGAGGGACATCTCGCCCCGGCC
>CALWYI010000145.1 GCA_944385715.1 uncultured Oscillospiraceae bacterium
CCTCCGTCGCCGCAGTTTCCCCGGAAATACCGCCCAGCATGGCGGCAAACGCCTCCTCCGTGAGGACCGGGATCCCCAGCTCCCCCGCCTTACGCAGCTTGCTGCCTGCGTTCTCCCCTGCCACCACATAGGTGGTCTTTTTGCTGACGCTGCCGCTGGCCTTGCCGCCCCGGGCCTCGATGAGGGCCGTGGCCTCCTCCCGGGTGAAGCGGGTCAGCGCGCCGGTGAGGACAAAGGTCATGCCCTTGAACTGGTCCCCCGCCGGGGCCTCCGCCGCCTCCATGGAGACGCCCGCCTCCCGGAGCCTGCCCATCAGGTGCTGGGACTGGGGACTCTCCAGCCAGGCCCGGATATACCCGGCGGTGACCGCCCCCACGTCGTCAATGGCGGTGAGCTCCTCCTCTGAGGCGGCGGCGAAGGCGTCAAAGGTCCTAAAGTGGGAGGCCAGGGTCTTCCCCGCCTTCTGCCCCACCTGCCGGATGCCCAGAGCGTACAGCAGCCGCTCCAGCCCCCTCCCCCGGCTCTCGTCAATGGCCCGCAGGGCGTTCTCCGCGGACTTCTCCCCCATGCGGTCCAGGGAGGCGAGCTGCTCCTTGGTCAAAAAGTACAGGTCCGCCGGGCTCTTGACCATCTCCCGCTCGATGAGCTGGCTCATGACCGCCGGGCCTACGCCCTCGATATCCATGGCGTCCCGGCTGGCAAAGTGGGTCAGGTTCCGGTGGAGCTGGGCGGGGCACTCGGCCCCGGTGCAGCGGAGGAAGGCGCCGTCCTCATCCCGGACCACCGGCGCACCGCACACCGGGCACACCGTGGGCATCCGGTAGGGCGCCGTCTCCGGCGGGCGCCGGTCCAGCAGCACCTCCACCACCTCGGGGATGATCTCCCCCGCCTTCTGCACCACCACCGTGTCGCCCACCCGGATGTCCTTCTCCGCGATAAAATCCTGGTTGTGGAGGGTGGCGGTGGTGACGGTGGTGCCCGCCAGCCGGACCGGCTCCACCACCACCTTGGGGGTCAGCACCCCGGTGCGGCCCACCTGGACCACGATATCCAGCACCCGGCTGGGCTTGCGCTCCGGCGGATACTTATAGGCGATGGCCCAGCGGGGCGTCTTGGCGGTACTCCCCACCACAGCGCGGTCCGGCAAGGAGTCAAGCTTTACAACCGCGCCGTCCATATCGAAGGGCAGACCTTCTCGTTCCTCGTTCAAATTGCGGATCTCTTCATTGATTTCCTCCGCTGTGGAGAGGGTCTTCCGGGGGATCACCGGGAACCCCTGGCCCGCCAGATAGGCAATCGTCTCGCTGTGGCTGGTGAAGGTCCTCCCCTCCGCCAGCTGCAGGTTAAACACCCGGATGTCCAGGCTCCGCTTGGCGCAGACCTTGGGGTCCAGCTGCCGCAGGGACCCCGCCGCCGCGTTCCGGGGGTTGGCGAAGAGGTTCTCCCCCCGCTCCTCCCGCTGGCGGTTCAGGCGGTGGAACACGCTCTTGGGCATGAACACCTCCCCCCGGACGATGAGCCGGGGCAGCTTCTCCGGCAGCGTCATGGGGACGGAGCGGATGGTGCGGATGTTCTCCGTCACGTCCTCCCCCACCCGGCCGTCGCCCCGGGTGGCTCCCTGGAAGAACACCCCGTCCCGGTACTCCAGGGCCACGGACAGGCCGTCCACCTTGGGCTCCACGCTGTAGACCGTTTTCTCCAGATTTTCCGCCATCCTAGCGCAGAACTCCTCCACCTCCTCCGGGGAGAACACGTCCTGCAGGCTCTCCAGGGGGACGGCGTGGACCACCTGCTGGAAGCTGTCCAGGGCCTGCCCCCCCACCCGCTGGGTGGGGGAGTCGGGCACGATCTCTTCCGGGTGCTCCGCCTCCAGCTCCTCCAGGCGGCGGAGCATGTGGTCGTAGTCGTAGTCGGACATGGTGGGGTCATCCAGCACGTAGTAGCGGTAGCCCGCCTCGTTGAGGGTGCGGCGCAGCTGCGCCATCTCGCTTTTGTAGTCCATAGTGCTCCTCCTGAGCCAAATCGCGGTAAAAGGTTATCTCAGCCGTTGTTCAGCGTATACTCGTAGGCGTCCTCCACCAGCTCGTTCTCCGAGTCAAAGTAGGTGTAGGTGTCGGGCACATCCCCCACGATCACCGTCTCCGCCACGGAGAAGGCGTTGCTCACCTTGGTGTAGGTGCTGAAGCCCGGCAGCAGGATAGTCACCGATACGTCCACATACAGCAGGATGCTGTGGGTGGTCTGGTTGATGCCGGCGTGATCAAAGGCGTTCTCGAAGTGGGCGCTGCAGCTGCCCACGGACTGCATCCGGACCGTGAACCTGGGTCCCCGCCCTGCCAGCAGGGCCGAGCCGGTCAACGTCCCCAGGGGGATAGCCAGCTCTGTATCCGACACCTCCGCCAGCCGCTGCAGCACGTCGCTGGTGATGTCCGCCTGGAGGCGGTTGAAGGAGGCCATGTTGCTCTGGAAGGCGTTGATCCGCCCGTTGGCGTCCTTCTGAAAGGTGATAAGGTCGTCGTACTGGATCTCCCCGCTGTCGATGGCGTCGTTCACCGCCTCGGTGACCAGACGGTTCACGGAGTTGGACACCCGGGTCACCGCCAGATCCCCCAGTATGGTCTTGAGATGAAAGGCAATAACAAGAAACAGGGCCACCAGGCAAAAGGCGGCCAGAAAGCAGCCCAGACGGGCCTTCTGAGCCCTGGTCATGGGCGGGCGATACCGCCGTCTCCAGCGCATAGCACCACCTCCTGGTTATGCTATGCGGCCACAGCTTTTCCCTATTCGTTCTCTTTCCTGTTATTCAGCCAAATCCTTGACCAGGTCCTTGAACACCCGGCCCCGCTCCTCAAAATTCTTGAACCGGTCAAAGGAGGTGCTGGCCGGGGACAGAATCACCACGTCCCCCTCCCCGGCATGGCTCTCCGCCAGGGCCACGGCGGCGGGGTAGTCCTCCGCCTCCAGGATGGGCAGGCCCCGGTAGTTCTCCGCCTCCGTCACCGCCTGACGGATCACGCCGGCGGTGGCGCCGCAGAGGATCAGCAGCTTCACATGGTCGTTGACCACCGGCCCCAGAGGGGCGTAGCTGATGCCCTTGTCCTTGCCCCCGGCGATGAGGATCACCGGCTTGGGGAAGGACAGCAGCCCCGCGATGGTGCGGCTGGGGCTGGAGGCGATGGAGTCGTTGTACCACTTCACCCCACGGCGCTCCCGGACCAGCTCGATGCGGTGCTCCACGCCGCCGAAGGTCCGGGCATATTCCCGGATGATCTCGTCGGAGACCAGGCCCTCCACCGCGCAGATGGCCGCCATGCAGTTCTCCACATTGTGCCGTCCCGGCAGGAGGATGTCTGCCAGGGGCAGCACCGGGCGCTCCCCTTCTCCGCTTCTGTACCAGATGGTCTCGTCACGGAGGAAGCAGCCCTGAACCTCCCTGTTATCAGACATGGTAAAGTACTTTACCATGCCGGCGCACCGCTCGGAGAGTTCCCGGGTGATGGCGTTGTCCCAGTTGCAGACCGCCCGGTCCTCCGGCCCCTGGAAGGCCAGAATGTTGGCCTTGGCCTCCACGTACTCCGCCATGTCGGTGTGGATGTCCAGGTGGTTGGGGGCCAGGTTGGTGAGTACGGCGATGTGGGGGCTCTGTCTCATGGTCATGAGCTGGAAGGAGCTCAGTTCCACCACCGCCACGTCCTCCGGCCGGATCGTCTCCGCCTCCGCCAGCAGCGGGTGTCCGATGTTGCCCCCCAGGTGGACCGTCTTCCCCGCCGCCCGCAGGAGGCCCGCTATGATGGTGGTGGTGGTGGTCTTGCCGTCGCTGCCGGTGACGGCGAGGATGGGACAGGGACACACGGCGAAAAAGGCCTCCATCTCCGAGGTGATCGCGGCGCCCCGCTCCGCCGCCTCCGCCAGGAAGCGGGGATGGAGCCCCGGGGTGCGGAAGATCACGTCGGCCTCCAGGCCCTTCAGATAGTCCGGGCCCAGGCACAGGCGGCAGCCTGCCGCCTCCAGCTCCTCCGCCAGAGCGCCCAGGGTGGCCCGGTCCTTTTTGTCGCAGACGGTCACGTCGATATCCGCGCCCCGCAGGAGACGGATGAGAGGGGTGTTGCTGACGCCCACCCCGATCACCGCCACTTTTTTCCCCTGAAGGGACCGGAGATACTCCTGTATGGTCATATGGGTCACTCCCGTTTTGATTAGATTTGCTTTTATCCTGACGTATTATACCACCCCGTCCCCCGTCTGACAACAAAATTTCCCCGCAGGGCCGCTGATTTCATTGACAAGGCGGGGCGGCTCCTGTAGAATAGTGGGGCAAGCAGGACAGGCGGTCGCGTGGCGGGTCCGAAAGGGCCGTCATGAGGAAAGTCCGGGCTCCACAGGGCAAGGATAACGGGTAACGCCCGCCGAAGGCGACTTCAGGAAAAGTGCAACAGAGATATACCGCCTCATCCCCATCAGGGGCCCCCGGCGGAGCCCAGCGCCCACAGCGCGGGTCCGGCGGGGAGTGGAGACACAGCGAGGGGAACGAGCTTTGCCGCTGGCGGCAAAGGGAGCGATCCGGAGCTTGTGCCCACGAGGTAAGGGTGGAAAGGCGAGGTAAGAGCTCACCCATCGGCTGGAGACTGTCCGATGCTGTAAACTCTATCCGG
>CALWYI010000146.1 GCA_944385715.1 uncultured Oscillospiraceae bacterium
GAGGCCGCCGCCATCCTGGACATCACCCAGTACCTCAACCGCAAGCCCAAGGCTCTGTCCGGCGGCCAGCGGCAGCGCGTGGCCATCGGCCGCGCCATCGTCCGTGAGCCCAAGGTGTTCCTCATGGACGAGCCCCTCAGTAACCTGGACGCCAAGCTCCGCAACCAGATGCGCGCGGAGATCATCAAGCTGCGCCAGAAGATCAACACCACCTTCATCTACGTGACCCACGACCAGACCGAGGCCATGACCCTGGGCGACCGCATCGTCATCATGCGCGACGGCTTCATCCAGCAGATCGGCACGCCCCAGGAGGTCTTTGACAGCCCCGCCAACCTGTTCGTGGCCGGCTTCATTGGCACCCCCCAGATGAACTTCTTCGATGCCCGTCTGGACAAGGACGGCGACAAGTACTACGTCACCGTCTACGGCACCCGCATCGACCTGCCTGACGACAAGCAGGCGGCTCTGAAGGCCAAGAATACCCCCGCCCAGGACATCATCCTCGGCATCCGTCCCGACCACATCGTTCTCTGCCCCGACGGCGAGAAGAGCGGCATCGAGGCCACCGTGGACGTCACCGAGCTCATGGGCAGCACCATCCACATGCACGTCAACATCGCCGGCAAGGACGCCATCGTCATCCTGCCCACCATCGATCTGAGCACCGAGCAGAAGACCTCCTTCGGCTACGGCTCCAAGAT
This sequence comes from uncultured Oscillospiraceae bacterium, assembly GCA_944385715.1. GTDB lineage: Bacteria > Bacillota > Clostridia > Oscillospirales > Oscillospiraceae > Pelethomonas. The sequence goes on from CALWYI010000146.1 coordinate 705, forward strand.
CCATGTCACCTTTGGCGGCAACGTGGTCCATATGTTTAACAAGGAAACCGAGAAGAGCCTGCTGTAAGCAATTGGCCCATACATACAAAAAGAACCGGGCCGGAGGAATATCCTCCGGCCCGGCTTTTTTGCATTCACAGGTAAATGATCCGCTGATCCGGACCCGCGCCCCGGGTCGCAGCCCTACAGCATCACGTAGTACCAGCCCTCCACCGGCAGGGCGTGGTCCCGGGCCATGGTCTCCAGCGGCTCCCGGGCGTCCTCCGGGGCCCGCCAGGCCATGCCGCAGCTGGCGGAGATGGACCGGGGCACCGGGATCAGACGGCCCGGCAGCCCCAGCTGGCCGCACAGCCGCTCCATGGTAATCGCCGCCGTGGTGGTGGGAAAGGTGGCCACCAGCCACAGCTGCTTCTCCCGCTGTGGTCCGCTCACGGCCGGATGATCCGGGAGGCCCCGGCCAGCTTCTCCACGATGGAGTACATGTTGGTGACGCTGCCCACCGCCAGCTTCTCGGTGAGGCCGTAGTAGTTCAGGCAGGTGCCGCAGGTCATGATCTCCACGCCCTGAGCCTCCAGGTTCCTGATATCCTCCAGGCTGACAGAGCCCTCCACCGTGAGCTTTGCGCCGCCGTTATAGAAGAGCACCGTCCTGGGCAGCTGAGGCAGCTGGCTGAGGGCAAAGATAAAGCCCTTCATCAGCGTGGCGCCCAGCTCGTCGCTGCCCTGGCCCATCACGTCGGAGCTCACCGCCACCACAAGGCCGCCGCCGGCGTCCACCACGCATTCAGGCTGCGCCTCCGCCGCCTTCTCCGGCAGCTTGTTCACCAGCACCTTCACAGAGAAGAGGTTCTCCTCCCTCTGCTCCGCCTGGACGGCGTAGCCCTGGGAGGCGCCCATCCTTGTCAGGTTCTGCACCGCGATCTCATTGTCCACCAGCACCTCCAGGGTGCCGGGCTCCGTCATGGCCCGCAGGGCCTGGGTGGCCTTGACCACAGGAATGGGGCACTGCTCCCCCACCGCGTTTACCAATACGTCTGCCATTGTCGTTGTTCCTCCTGTCCATGCCCCGGCCCGGAGACCGGCGGCAAATTTATTGGATTTATAAATAAATCATATCCAGTGATTTTCAGTATAGCACAAGCCGCATCGCTTGTCAGCAGAAAAATTTATTTTCCGCCGTTTACAGCGGCGGTCCGCCGTGGTATAATCCTCCCGACTGGTTTCCACATCCAGTCCAAGCGCAGGCGCTTCCTCCCGGAGCGCCTGCGTTCGTTCGGCTGTGCCGGTTTGGCGAACCGGCGCAAGACCGTTCTCTAAACAAAAAATGGAGGTACATCTACATGCAGAAACTCAACACCCGCCAAATCACCACCGCCGCCCTCATCGGGGGCATCTACGTGGCCCTGAGCTACTTCGGGAACATCTTCGGCCTGACCTACGGCCCCATCCAGTGCCGGTTCTCCGAGGCATTGACGGTGCTGCCCTTCCTCAACCCCCTGGCCACCTGGGGGCTCTTCGTGGGCTGCATCCTCTCCAACATCCTCAGTCCCTACGGTCCTCTGGATCTGATCTTCGGCTCCCTGGCCACCCTGCTGGCGGGCCTTCTCACCGCCCGGTGCAAGAGCAAGTGGCTGGCGCCTCTGCCGCCGGTGATCTGCAACGGTATCCTGGTGGGCGGCCTCATCAGCTACCAGGAGGTGGGCTTCACCGCCGCCTTCGGCGGGACCTTCCTCTTCAACGCCGCCACTGTGGCTCTGGGCGAGCTGGCGGTCTGCTACGTGCTGGGCCTGCCCCTGCTGGCCCTGATGACCAGGACCAGGGCCCTTAGCGGCCCCGCCCCCACTGCACCCTGATCCATACAAAATCCCCCGCCGCTTTTGTGAAAAAGCGGCGGGGGTTGCTGCTTTTATCAAGGATCTCAATTGAAACGGTTCTGGGCCTCCTGGACCCCGTTTTCCATGACGCACAGAGCCGCGTCCACGGCCCGGCCCACGGCCTCGTCCACCACCTTGCGCTCCGCGGGGGTGAAGCCGCCGATGACCCAGTCCACCATCTCGTGCTCCGGGTGCTGGGGGGCGCCCACCCCCACCCGAATTCTGGGAAACTGGTCAGTGCCCAGGTGGGCGATGATGTTCTTGAGGCCGTTGTGGCCGCCGGCGCTGCCGCCGGCGCGGATGCGGAGCTTGCCCAGGGGCAGGGCCACATCGTCGGAGATCACCAGCACGTGGTCCGGCGCTATCTTGTAGAAACCGCCGGCCAGCTTCACCGCCTCGCCGCTGAGGTTCATATAGGTCTGGGGCTTGATGACCAGCACCCGCTGATCCCCCACCCGGATCTCCCCGGTGAGGGCCCGATAGCGCAGCTTGTTGACCTTGATCCCCTCCCGGCGGGCCAGCTCGTCCGCCGCCAGAAAACCGATGTTGTGCCGGGTGTTCTCATACTGTTTGCCCGGGTTGCCCAGGCACACCAGCAGCCACTGATAGCCGCCGCTTCCTCTTCCAAACATCCTCTTACTCCTTCCGGGTTTCATGCTCCTCCCGTCGCCTGCCCGCCAGGGTGGGGCGCGCCGGGAAAAGCGGGGACGGAAATCATTCCGTCCCCGCCTTTATGCTGCTGTATAGTCCGGGATCACACCCAGAGCTTGGATACGGAGATCTCCTGATAGATCCGCTCGATGGCCTCGGCAAACATGGGGGCCACGGTGAGGTACTTGATCTTGCTGCTGAGGGAGGGGTCGATGGGGGCGATGGTGTCCAGGAAAGCCAGCTCCGTGATGACACTGTCGTTGATACGCTCCACGGCGGGACCGGAGAGCACCGCGTGGGAGGCGCAGGCGAACACGTTCCGGGCGCCGCCCACCTCCACCACGGCCTTGGCCGCGTTGCAGAGGGAACCGGCGGTATCCACCATGTCGTCAAAGAGGATGCAGTCCTTGCCCTCTACGTCGCCGATGACGTTCATGACCTCGCACTGGTTGGCCTTCTGACGGCGCTTGTCCACGATGGCCAGGTTCATGTGGAGCTTCTGGGCAAAGGCGCGGGCACGGGCCACGGAGCCCACATCGGGGGAGACCACCACCATCTCGTCGCACTTCTCGCCGAACTTCTTGGCGTAGTAGTCCACGAACACGGGGTTACCCAGGAGGTTGTCCACAGGGATGTCAAAGAAGCCCTGGATCTGGGCGGCGTGAAGGTCCATGGTGAGGACCCGGTCGGCGCCGGCAGCGGTGAGCATGTTGGCCACCAGCTTGGCGGAGATGGGGTCGCGGGCCTTGGTCTTGCGGTCCTGCCGGGCGTAACCGAAGTAGGGGATCACCGCGGTGATGCGGCCGGCGGAGGCCCGCTTCATGGCGTCGATCATGATGAGCAGCTCCATCAGGTTGTCGTTGACGGGGCGGCTGGTGGACTGGACCAGGAACACGTCGGAGCCGCGGACGGACTCATAGATGGAGGCGAACACCTCGCCGTCGGCAAAGTGGCCGATCTCCGAGTTGCCCAGCTGGATGCCGATCAGTTTGCAGATATCCTTGGCCAGTCCCATGTTGGAGTTTCCGCTGAACACCTTCATATCCTTGCTGTGAGAAATCATTTCCAACTCCCTCTTTCTTCCTCGTTGTAGATTCGTTGTTGACGCCTGCAGCGTGAAGATTTCCGTTTTTCTGTCTGCTGTGCTGAGGTCTCTTATGTTCTCTTATGTAATATAGACGTTCTATTTACTTCTTTTTTCCGAAGATATCCCGGCGGGCCCTGGCCCAGCCCGGCTTGGTCTCCTGCCGCACCCGGCCGATGGCCAGGCTGTCCGGCTCCACATCCTTGGTCACCGTGGTCCCGGCGGCGATGTAGGCCCCGTTCCCCACGGACACCGGGGGCACCAGGTTGGTGTTGCAGCCCACAAACACGTCGTCGCCGATGACGGTGCGGTGCTTGC
>CALWYI010000147.1 GCA_944385715.1 uncultured Oscillospiraceae bacterium
TTGAGGGGCATCTGGTAGTGGAGCTCCACCAGGTTGGTGTCCAGGTACTGCATATCCTTGAACTCCCCCCGGCGCTCCTGGCACAGGGGCATGATGTTGCCCACGTACTCGTTGGGGGTGAGGATGGACACCTTCACATAGGGCTCCTGGGCCTCGGCGATGGCGGCGGGGTCCGGATAGTTGTGGGGGTTGTCCACCAGGACCTGGGTGCCGTCGGTCTTGGTGACCTTGTAGATGACGGAGGGCAGGGTGGTGATGAGGTCCAGGTCAAACTCCCGCTCCAGCCGCTCCTGGATCACCTCGCTGTGGAGCATGCCCAGGAAGCCGCAGCGGAAACCAAAGCCCAGGGCCACGGAGCTCTCCGGCTCGAAGGTCAGGGAGGCGTCGTTGAGCTGGAGCTTCTCCAGAGCGTCCCGGAGGTCCGGGTACTTGCTGCCGTCCTCGGTGTACACGCCGCAGTAGACCATGGGCTGGGCCTTCCGGTAGCCGGGCAGGGGCTCGGCGGCGGGCGCGTCCGCGTTGGTGACGGTGTCGCCCACCTCCGTGTCCCGGACGTTCTTGATGGAGGCGGTGAGGTAGCCCACCTGGCCGGCCTCCAGCACCTCGCAGGGCTCATAGCCCAGAGGCCGCAGCAGGCCGCACTCCACCACCTGGTACTGGGCGCCGGAGGCCATCATCCGCACATTCATGCCCTTCTTCACCGTGCCCTCCATGATGCGGAAGTACACGATGACCCCCTTGTAGGCGTCGTAGTAGCTGTCGAAGATCAGAGCCCGGAGGGGGGCGTTCACGTCGCCGGTGGGGGCGGGGATGTTCTGTACCACGTCCTCCAGCACAGCCGGGATGTTGATGCCCACCTTGGCGGAGATCTCCGGGGCGTCCATGGCGGGGAGGGCCAGGATGTCCTCGATCTCGTGCTTCACCCGGGCGGGGTCGGCGGCGGGGAGGTCGATCTTGTTGACGATGGGCCGGATCTCCAGGTCGTTGTCCATGGCGAGGTAGGTGTTGGCCAGGGTCTGGGCCTCGATGCCCTGGGAGGCGTCCACCACCAGCAGCGCCCCCTCGCAGGCCGCCAGGGACCGGCTGACCTCGTAGTTGAAGTCCACGTGGCCCGGCGTGTCGATGAGGTTCAGGGTGTAGGTCTCCCCATCCTGGGCCTTGTAGTCGAAGGTCACCGCCCGGGCCTTGATGGTGATGCCCCGCTCCTTCTCCAGGTCCATGTTGTCCAGGATCTGGTTCTCCATGTCCCGCTCCGCCACCGCGCCGCACTGCTCCAGCAGCCGGTCCGCCAGGGTGGACTTGCCGTGGTCGATGTGGGCGATGATTGAAAAATTTCTGATGTTTTCCTGCTTTACCATTCTGCTACCTCTTTCTGTCGCCGGCTCCGCCGGCGGGGGGATCGTATCAGAGGATGGGTCCTCTGAACTTCTCTTTTTCTGACTTTCAGTCGGCTTGCCTCCGGCGGGCCCACTTCTGGGCGGTGGTTTCCGGGGCTCCCCGCCCCGGACCCTAGGTGCTCTCCGGCGGGGCCTCCCCGGCCCCACACCCCGGGTCACTTTTTCCACGACGAAAAAGTGACCAAAACGCCGCCGGGGACACCCCGGACCCCTTTTTTGTCCAATCGGACGCCTGCAAGGGAGATGCCCGGTTGCCACTGAATTGCTGCCCGTTGGCATCTGATCTGCGGCGGGCTTCTCGTCCAGCTTCGGCTGACGCCCTGTTAAAGGGATGGATTCATCTGCTTATTTTTTGGCTCCGGGTCGTCCGTCAGGCCCAGCAGATAATCGGCGGAAATCCTATAGTGCTCACAGATCAGCGCGATCTTCTCCGCCGTGGTGGTATTCTTTCCACTCTCTATTTCGCTGACCCGGCTTTTTGCAAGACCCAGGACATTTCCCAGATCCGTTTGGGTCTCGTGATTCTTTTTTCTTATTTCATATAGGCGCCGACCAAATAATTCCTTAGAGAACATAACTCCCCCTTGACAAGTTCCGTTTTTCAGAATATACTGTAACTATGATTGTTCCGAAAATCGGAACATTAAAAGGGAGGTCCCTTATGACAGACCTAATGCGTGCGCTGTATAACTTCACCGAGGAACAAAATCTGGAAAAATACTTCTTGGGGAAGGAGTACAACAACTACCAGTGGGCAATCAAGCAAAAGATGGAAGAGATCCGGACGGAGTACCCCCAGGTGCGAAAGAAGCTCAATGACCTGCTCAGCGAATTGAACGCCAGCTATTCCTGCGAGTACGAGGCCGCCTTTCAGGTGGGCTTTCTCCTGCGGGGCGAATTGACGCGCCTCCAAAGGAGCTATGAAGGCCTGTTTGAATAGGGGATGCGCTAATCCCTCAGCCCGAGGGCCGTCAGGCGAAGTGAGATGACCGCCAGACCGATTACGAGGAGGCCGGAGGCCCCGCAGCGTCTCAGTGGCTGCGCAGAACTCCCTTGCAGGCGTCCGATTGGACAAAAGCGGGGGTCCAGCCCGAAGGGGGCTGGCGCTTTTTTGGTGACTTTTTGTGCGTACAAAAAGTTACCCGGGTCCGGGGCGGGGAGCCCCGGGAGGCCGAGGCCCGAAGCGGCTGGCTTCGGTGGCCCGGGGTCCGGGGACAGAGTCCCCGCTGCCCGCCCGCCCGGCGACGGGCGCATCAGCCCTCCGGGGGCGGAGCCCCCGCTACTGCTCCAGGGTTTTGACCCGCTCGTCCACGGTGTGGAACACCTGGGCCACGCTCTGGCTGAGGCCGGGGTACCGCTCCGCCAGGGACTGGGCGTCCACCGCCGGGAACTCCCCCTCATGCTCCCGGATGGCCCTGTCATAGCGGATCCGGGTCATGGTCATATCCGCCGAGAGCACGTCCATGTCGAAGGAGCGGCCGTCGGTGGAGAAGTAGCTGTCGTTGCCGCCGGCGCTGCGGTAGAGCTGCCGGAAGAGCTGGTAGAGGGCGCTGCTGAGGTAGGCCCCGGCCTGGGCCACCGCCTCCCGGCTGCCCATGCGGCCCAGGAGGTCGAAGAGCACGCTGGCGGTGTTGACGATGAGCTTTTTCTGCAGGGTGGCCATGATGCTGCCCCGGAGGGTCTCCCGGCCCTCGCTGGCGTCCACCAGCTCCTCCGCCTCGATGATGGCCCCGTCCCGGCTCAGGGTGCGGCCCAGCAGATAGTCCGCGGACACATGGTAGTAGTCGCAGGCCTTGGCCACAAACTCCAGCCCCGGCTCCCGGATGCCGTTCTCATAGTGGCTGAGAAGGGCCTGGCTGATGCCCAGCTCCGTGGCCGCCTTCCGCTGGCTGACGCCCTTCTCCTGGCGCAGCAGGGACAGGACCCGTGAAAAATTGGCGTTCATCCCGTTTTGTACCTCGTTTTTCTTTCTCCCGCCGGCTGTGGCCGGCAATACAGGAAGTATAGTATAGCAGAGAGTATACGATTTGTAAAGAACTTTCCCACCTTTTTTTCGGGAAAATTTCCCCGGTTTCCCCCAATCTCCCCGCAAGACTGCACAAAAAGTCATGTTAAAGATTTGTCAGTATGCCCATTGCGGGGCGGGCGCGGATATGATAGGATATAGCTGTCGAAAGGGAGTAGTTCCCCGGCGCAAGCCGAGGGTGCGCACCGTCAGCACGGCCGGAAGGCCCGGGCAGCGCAGAGATCTCTGATCAAGATTTTAACGAGACTTTTACCAGGGGTAGGAGTCTCGTTTTTTCGTACCCGGGTGCGGAAAAGCAGCTCCCCTCGACAGGCGGCCTCCCCGAGCCGCCGCTCCCCAGGGTCCCCTCCGCCGGACCCGGGGTCCTGTTTCCCGGGCGGAGAGCGTCCCTTTATCGTATTTCCACAACACACATCATACTCTATATTAGGATAACTGAGGAGGAGAGATTTTATGACCGAACTCATCAAGTACATCGTCCCCGCCGTCATTGTGGTCATCGTGCTGCTGCTGTTTTTCAGCGGCTACCTGAAGGCGCCGCCGGACACCGCCTACATCATCTCCGGCCTTGGCCGCAAGCGGATCCTCATCGGCCGGGCCGGGTGGCGGGTGCCCTTCTTCGAGCGGGTGGATAAGCTGAGCCTCAGGATCATGCAGGTGGACGTGAAGACCAGCGAGGCGGTGCCCACCAACGAGTTCATCAACGTCACCGTGGACGGCGTGGCCAACGTGAAGATCAGCTCCGACCCGGAGCTTCTGAAGCTTGCCGCCGAGGCCCTGCTGGGCAAGCGGCCTGAGGAGCTCATCGGCCTTGTGACCCAGGTGCTGGAGGGCAACATGCGCGAGATCGTGGGCTCCGTGGGCCTCAAGGAGATGGTCCAGGACCGCCAGGGCGTGGCCCGGAAGATCACGGAGAACGTGGTGCCCGACATGCGGAAGCTGGGTCTTGAGGTGGTGAACTTCAACATCCAGAACTTCAAGGACGCCGCCGGCACCATTGAGAACATGGGTATCGACAACGTGGAGCAGATCCGCAAGAACGCCCAGATCGCCAAGGCCAACGCCCAGCGCGACATCGCCATCGCCACCTCCAACGCCCAGCAGGAGGCCAACGCCGTGAAGGTCCAGGCGGAGAAGATGATCGCCGAGCAGGA
>CALWYI010000148.1 GCA_944385715.1 uncultured Oscillospiraceae bacterium
CCCGCCTCCACGGCGGGCCGGGTGAGGATGATGCGGTTGATCTTCTTGTCCCGGAAGGCGGCCACCGCCGCCGCCACCGCCAGATAGGTCTTGCCGGTGCCGGCGGGGCCCACGCCGATGGTGACGGTATTTTTCAAAACGGAGTCCACGTACCGCTTCTGGCCGATGGTCTTGGCCTTCACCGGGCGGCCCTTGGCGGTGATGCAGATCACATCCTGGGTCAGCTCCCCCACCCGGTCCTCCTGGCCGCTGCGGGCAAGGCCGATCACATAGCGGACGGTCTGCTCCCCGATGTTCTCCCCCCGGCTGGACAGGGTCAGCAGGGCGTTGATGGCCTTCACCGCCAGCATGGTGGCCTCCGCTTCGCCGTTGACCCGCAGCTCCCCGTCCCGGTTGGTGACGATCACCCCGAACTCCGCCTCGATGAGGCGGATATTTTCATCGAAGGAGCCGAAGATATTCACCGCCTGCTCCAGTCTCTCGATCTCTATCCTTTGTTCCATCTGCCGTGCTACTCCTTTGGTATCTCAACGAACTTGCCGATCTGCTCCTCACATTCGGCGGTCAGGGTCACCAGGAGGGTATCCCCCTCCACCTGGCTGGTAATCTGCCGGCTGAGGAGCTCCCCGTCCCCCAGCAGGGCTTCCAGCTGGCGGTCCAGTGTCAAGGTGCCCAGGGCCTGGGCCTCCTCCTGGCTGCGCCGGGTCTCTGTGAGGGTGTACTCCTCCAGGGTCTCCGTCACTACGGTGACGGGCAACACCAGCCCGCCCGGCAGCTCCCACTGATTCCAGTCTATTATTGTATCACAGGTATCCCCGGAAATGCTACTGCCAATATAGAGGTTTACCCGGTTTTTTCCCAATAAAACCGCCCGGCGGACGGTTTTTTCCCCGGTATAGACCTTTTCCGCCACGGTCAGGGGCACCCGGCAGCGGAGGGTATACCAGGTCCGGCCATAGACCTTGCCCATACCCGCCACCTGGCGGCTGCCCCCGTAGCCGCTGTCCACCACCCCGGAGATCAGCATCTGCCCCTCATGGACCATGGTGCCGGGCAGGACCATCTTCTCCCCGTTCCAGGGCTCGATGGCGGTGACCAGGGCGTCCTTGGCGGCCACCGTGTTGCCCGGCTGGTCCCGGTCGATGATCTCCGGGGCGTCTATCCGCTCCCGGACCTGGACGTAGGCCCGGCTGCCCCGGACGTTGACGGCGATGTAGCTCAGCTCCGGCAGCTCCAGCAGCAGATCGTTTCGCAGCTGGAAGGAGTTGACGTCGTAGCCGAAGGTGCCGAAGGCCACGCCGTACTTCTCCAGGGCCCGGAGGATCTCCCGGTCCGGCACCGTCTTGTTGCCCTCGATGTCGATGTCCCAGATAAAGAAGGACCCCCACAGCAGCAGCAGGGAGCACAGCCCCAGGGTCACCCACAGGCCGTAGCGGTGCCGCATCCGGCCCAGGAAAAAAGGGGTGCCCCGCCAGCCCAGGGGCGTCAGCTCGCAGTCCAGCTTGGCGGTGAGCCGCCGCAGCCGCTTCCAGTCCCGGCGGGTGAGGGTGAAGGTAAAGGCCGCCGCGTTCTCCCACCGGAGGTCCCAGAAGGTGAGGCCGTACTCCCCGCACAGATTCAGCACCCGCTCGGGAAAGCCGCTCTCCACCCGGGCGGTGACCTCCCCCTTCAGAAGGTTCGTCATCTCCTTGAGCATGTCATCTCTCCCATTCCACCCGCTGTATCCTTCCCCGGATCCGCAGGGCGTCGCCGGTCATGCTCACCAGCTCCAGACCGCTGCCGAATACCCGCACCACCAGGCCCTCGCCGTTGATGTCGATTTCCTCGCCGCTGTAGGAGAGGATGCCCCGGTGGTTCTCCAGGTAGAAGTGGCCGTCTCCCACCACCTCCACATGGGGCAGACCCGCCACCATGTCCGCCGGCAGGTCGAATAATTCCGCCGCCCCCGCCAATACACTGTTCTCGCGCTTCTTTTTTTCCATCCATGCCACCTCACCCTATATCTATGCGGCGAGGAAAAATATTTTTCCCAAAACCTCTTGACAGAAGGCCCCATTTGTATTATTGTCTTGTTGTACTAAGTGATTAATACAATCGTACAGCCCAGGTGCCCCCCGAGGGGGGGGGGACACCCGGCGCAGTCCCGATGATACGAAAAGGAGGCGCGGCATGGAATGGAAACTGACGGACAGCCGCCCCATCTGGCAGCAGCTGACAGAGCAGATCACCCTGCGGATCTTGAAGGGGGAGTATCCCCCCGGCGGGCGGCTGCCAGCGGTGCGGGATCTGGCGGTCCAGGCAGGGGTGAACCCCAACACCATGCAGCGGGCCATGGCCCAGCTGGAGCAGGACGGTCTGGCGGTGGGCAGCCGCACCGCCGGACGGGCCGTGACGGAGGATACGGCGGTGATCCAGGCGGCCCGGCGGAAGCGGGCCCGGGAGGCCGTGGCGCAGTGCCTGCAGATCCTGGCCGACCTGGGGTACACCCGGGAGGAGGCCGTGGCCCTATTAAAGGAGGAATGGGAGAAATGAGCGAACAATTGATGAAAACCGACGAGCTGCTGGTGACCTGCACGGCCCTGACCAAGCGGTACGGCAGCAAGACAGCCCTCAGCGGCGTGAATCTCCAGCTGAAGCGGGGCCGGATCGTGGGGCTTCTGGGCCCCAACGGCAGCGGCAAGACCACTCTCATCAAGCTCCTCTGCGGGCTGATCCAGCCCACGGAGGGCGACATCGCCATCGGCGGCATGCCGGTGGGCCCCGGCACCAAGGCCCTGGTGAGCTACCTGCCGGACCGGATGTACTTCGCCGACTGGATGAAGGCCTCGGACCTGCTGGATCTCTTCAGCGACTTCTACAACGACTTTGACCGCACCAAGGCTGCGGCCATGTGCCAGAGCCTGGGGGTGGTGCCCAGCCAGCGGCTGAAGACCATGTCCAAGGGCACCAAGGAGAAGGTGCAACTCATCCTGGTCATGGCCCGGAAGGCCTCCCTGTACCTCCTGGATGAGCCCATCGCCGGGGTGGACCCCGCCGCCCGGGACTATATCCTCAACACCATCCTCACCAACTACAACGAGGAGGGCTGCGTGATGATCTCCACCCACCTGATATCCGACATCGAGCAGGTGCTGGACGAGGCCATTTTCCTCAAGGAGGGCCAGGTGGTCCTCCACGACAGCGTGGACGCCATCCGGGAGCGGGAGGGCAGGAGCGTGGACGCCCTGTTCCGGGAGGTCTTCCGGACGACAGGCATGGAAGGAGGCGCGTTCTGATGCTGGGAAAGCTTCTCAAATATGATTTCCGGTCCATGGGCAAGCAGTTCGCCTTTATCTGGCCGGCGGCCCTGGTGCTGGCCCTTCTCAACCGCTTCACCCTGGGCAATATCGGCAACAGCGACATCGTCCGGGAGCTGTTCTCCGGCGTCGCCATGCTGGTGTATGTGTCCATCCTCATCGCCCTCTTCGTCATCGCCCTGATCTTCGTCATCCAGCGGTTCTACAAGGGCCTTCTGGGGGACGAGGGGTACCTGATGCACACCCTGCCGGTGTGCCCCTGGCAGCTGATCGTCTCCAAGGCCATCTGCGCCCTGGCGGCCTCCGCGGTGAGCGTGCTCGTGGCGGTGCTCTCCATCATCCTGCTGGTCCCCGGCGCCCTGTCCGGCATGTTCGATTTCTGGCCCCGGTTCTTCGCTGCCCTGGGCCGGGAGGGCTTCAACGGCTTCCTGCTGCTGGTGGAGCTGCTGCTGGCGCTCCTGGTCAGCTCTTTGGCGGGCTTCTTCCAGCTGTACCTGGCCATGGCCATCGGCCACCTCTTCGGCAAGAACCGCATCGCGCTGAGCGTGGTGGCCTACATCGCCATCCAAACCGTTCTCAACACCGTCCTCACCGTCCCCCTGGCCGTGGTGGGCGAGTGGGCCGGAGAACAGATCAACCGCTTCCTGGTGGAAACCCTGGCAGGCAACGCCTGGGCGGTGATCCACGGCGGGCTCTGGCTGCTGATTCTGGGGACCGCTGTCATCGGGGCGGCGTTCTTCTTCGGCACGGAGTACATTCTCCGCAGGAAGCTGAACCTGGAGTAACTGCCTCCGGAGCCAATTCTCCGCGCTCTGTCCCTTTGGTATGTGTGTAGGAAGGAGGTGCATTCTCATGCTGCGAAACCTGCTGAAATACGATTTTCGTTCCCTGTACCGTCCCTTTGTCCTCACCTGGTCGGCAGCTTTGGCCCTTGCCCTCATCACCCGCCTCACCCTTTTCTACCCGGACCTCGTCCCGGACAAGGCCGACCTCTTTTTTGCCCAGATGGCTCTCTACGCCTACCTGGCCAGTCTGATCGCTATAGCGGTCGTGGCGCTTATACTGGTGATCCAGCGGTTCTACAAAGGTATTTGGGGGAATGAGGGCTACCTGCTCCATCC
>CALWYI010000149.1 GCA_944385715.1 uncultured Oscillospiraceae bacterium
CCTTTGCCGCCGCCTACGGGATGGAGGTTCTGGACTGCGGCGTGGCGCTTTTGAGCATGCACGCGCCCTGGGAGCTGGCCAGCAAGGCGGACGTCTATGAGACGAGCCGGGCCTACGCCGCCTTCCTGGGCAGCGACGCCAGAATAGAGACCTACCGCTGACCGGGGACCGCTGTGCGCCGTCCCGGATCACTGTGCAACACAGCAAACGCCCCCTCGCCGCAATTGCGGCGAGGGGGCGTTTGCGCTGGGAAAAAGGTAGGAAATGAATATTACAGAGACAGCCAAGGGCTATCCCGTAATCTCGGAAACAGCCACCTTGCGGTTCTCCCGCAGGGACTTGGTGCAGGCGTCGGCGGTGGCGATGGCGGCCCGGGCGGCGCTGCCGTTGAGCAGGGGCTTGAACTCCTCGGTGACCTCGCCGCCGTGGAGGATGTTGTTGAGATAGTCCATCTCCATCTCCATGATGCCGTGGAGCCACAGGGGCGGCTTCTTGCCGGGCTTGCCGTAGAGAACGGCACCGTCCATCTCCATCTTGGTGTTGTAGGTAAGGGTCCGGTCGTCGTCCTCCTCCTTGGTGCGGTGGAGGAGGAAGTGCTCCTCGCCCGCCTCGGTGCGGAGGGTCACGCCGGTGTCCTTCATGTCCAGGCGGATAGCGCCCTTGGTGCCCTGGATGAGCAGGTAGTGCTCGCTCCAGCGGAAGGCGGAGCCGTACTCCACCACGGCGTAGGTGTTGTTGCCGAACTCCAGGGTGATAAAGAGCATGTCATCCTCGTCGCCGAAGTGCTCCCCCTTGTGGGCCACGTTGCCGCCCACCATGGTGGCCTCGGTGGCGTGGCCCATGATGAACTGGATGCAGTCCAGCTCATGGATGTGGTGGTAGAGATGGCCGCCGGACTTGGCCCGGATCTTCTTCCAGCTGACGGACTCCTGCTGCTGCTCCCAGCCGTTGCGGGCGGAGTGGCAGTAGAGGACCTTGCCGATGCGGCCCTCGTTGATCATCTTCTTGGCAAGGCGCACGCCGTTGAAGAAGTTCATCACATGGCCGGCCATGAAGGTGACGCCGTTCGCCTCGGCGGTCTTCACCATCTCGTCGCAGTCCTGATAGGAGAGGGCGATGGGCTTCTCGCAGAATACGTCCTTGTGGTGCTTGGCGGCGCAGATCACGGGGTCCTTGTGGAGGTAGTTGGGAGTGGCCACAATGACGGCGTCCACATCCTCCCGGCCGCAGAGGGCATCCAGGTCGGTCTCCACCGCGCAGCCCAGCTCCTGGGCAATGGTCTCCGCGTTGTCCGGGTCCAGAATGGCGACCAGCTTCGCCCCGTCCATTTTCTTGATGATGCGGCCCAGCTCCGCGCCGAAGTAGCCGGTGCCCACAATTGCGTAGCCGATGGTCTTCATACTTTTTCTCCTTACTATACTTATTTTACCGCACCGGCGGCCAGTCCGCCGGCAATCTTTTTCTGGATGAGCATAAAGAAGATGACAGAGGGGATCACCACCACGGCTGAGGCGGCCATCATCACGCCCCAGTCCAGCACCTCCTGGCCCTCCAGGGATTTCAGCGCCACCGCCACGGTGGCCTTTTCACTGCTGTTGATGAGGATCAGGGAGTACAGGAATTCATTCCACGCGTTGATGAAGGTGTAGATGGCCACCGCCACGATGCCCGGCGCCACGATGGGCAGGACGACCTTGTAGAAGACCTGCACCTTGTTGGCCCCGTCGATCCGGGCCGCCTCCTCGATGTCGATGGGCACCGTCTGGAAAAAGCCCACCAGCAGCCAGATGGCGTAGGGCACGGAGAAGGACATGTACACGACGACCAGGCCGATCCGGCTGTTCATCATGCCGAATTTGCCCATGATGATGGAGTAGGGGACCGCCAGCAGAATGGGCGGGAACATGTAGGTGGTGACCAGCACCCGGGTCAGCTTCTTGCCGAAGCGGGGGAAGAAGCGGACCACGCCGTAGGCTCCCAGGGCGGAGATGGCGATGGCCACCAGAGTGGTGCTGCCGGCCACCAGGATGCTGTTGCCCACATTCCGACCGAAGTTGAGCTGCTCAAAGACGATCCGGAAGTTTTCAAAGGTGATGTGGCTGGGGAAGAACACGGTGGGGTCTCCCGCCAGCTCGCTTTTGCTCTTCACGGAGGAGAGCAGGATCCATACCAGCGGGAACGCCGCGATGACGGCCAGTATGGAGAGGTAGAGATAGCTCACGGTGGAGCCGAACCATCCGCGGCGCAGTAGTTTTTTTCTGCCCATCGCCTATGCCTCCTTTTCCCATTTGTCCAGAATCCGGAAGTAGAGCGCGCATACCAGCAGCAGGAAGAGCAGCAGCAGCACGGTGACAGCGGAGGATCTGCCCAGCATTTTCAGGCCCCAGCCCACGTTGTAGGCGTAGATGGGCACCGTCTGGGTCAGCCCCGCCGGGCCGCCGCCGGTGATGAGGTAGATCATGTCGAAGCTGTTGAAGATCCAGATGGTGCGCAGGACGATCAGCAGTCCCATGACGATGCGGATGTGGGGCACCGTGATGTGCAGGAAGGACTGCAGCGGGGAGGCGCCGTCCACCTGGGCCGCCTCATACTGGTCCCGGGGCACCGTCTGCAGGGCGGAGAGCACGTTCACCATGATGAGGGGCGCGCCGAACCACACGTTGATCATCACCAGCACCGGGAAAGCCAGCTCGGCGCTGCTGAGGAACTGAGGGATGGTGTCACAGATGCCCAGCTTCACCAGGATATTGGGGAGGTAGCCGGACACCCCGTTGAGGATCCACTTCCAGGACAGGGCGATGACGATGGAGGGGAATGCCCAGGGGATGATGAGGACGGTGCGGAAAAAGGACTTTCCCTTGCCGATCCGCTCCAGGGCCAGCGCGGCGAAAAAGCCCACCAGGATCTGGAAGAACAGGGAGGTTACCGTCCACTTGATGTTGGTCAGGAAGGAAGTCCAGAACTCCTTGTCCGTCAGAACCGCGATGTAGTTCTGGAGGAAGACGAACTCGTAGCCGGTTTTGATCAGGTGCTTGGAGGTAAAGCTGTAGTAAATACTGGTTATGACCGGGTAAAGCAGCAGCAGCGCCAGCACAGTCAGCGCGGGTAAAATGAAGCAGAAGCTGGCCGCCTGAGCCCTGAGGTGTCTGCTCTTCATCCGCTATGCCCCCTTTCCTTGCGTACGGCGGAACTTTCGTTCCGCCGTACCGCAAAATGTATGGATGATGTTACCCCACGGTGCTGAAGAGGTCGTTGAGCTGATCCTCGGCGGCCTTGGCCGCGTCCTCCACGGCGGTGCCGTTCATGACGATATCCTGGAACATCTCCTCAATGACCCGCTGGGAGGTCAGGAGACCCGCCTCCGCCCGGGGACCGTACTCCATGCCGATGGAGGTGCTGCCCTCCAGCATCTGGTTGAGGACCTCATCGGCGTGCTTGAAGTCCTGGACCGTCTGGTTGGACTGATAGATCTCGCTGTCGGTGACGCCCTTGATACCGGACATCATGCCCACGGGCACGGACAGCAGGAAGTCCACATAGCGGTCCTCCTCATACATGAACTTGATGAACTCCTTGCAGATCTCGGGGTGCTCGGAGTTCTTCCAGACCACCAGAGGCGTGGTGTTGGTCTCACAGCCCACGGCGGGATCGCCCTCGTTGACCCGGGGGATGGGGGCGCAGTCGATGTACTCCATGAGGTCGGGGCGGTTGGTCTCCACGCCGCTGATGTGGAAGCCGGTGTTGAAGTCGAAGGCCAGCTTGCCCTGGTAGTACAAGGTGGCCTCGTCCAGGGTGTTGTAGTTGATGGCGTCGGCGGGGGAGCAGTCCTCAAAGACCTTCACCCAGTACTTGATGCCCTCGATGGCGGTGGGGCTGGTGAGGTTGGCCTTGCCGTCCTCGGTGATCAGGGTCTCACCGGCGCTGCGGACATAGAGGTGGAGCCAGCGGGTGGCCAGCATGTCGTTGGTGCCCATAGGCATGGCCGCGCCGTACACCGCGCCGTTCTCACCCTCCGTGATGATCTTGGCGGCCTCGTACATCTCCTCCCAGGTCTCGGGGACCTCCAGATTGTACTTCTCCAGCAGGTCCTTGCGGTACCACATGGCCTCGGTGTTCAGGTAGAGGGGGGCGCCGTAGCACTTGCCGTCCTCCGCAGTCATCTCCCGCAGGGCGTTTTCATAGAATCTGTCCCGGCCCACCTCGTCGATGAGGTCGTCCAGGGGGATCACCGCTTCAGCGTCGATCATCTCCACCAGCTGGGAGGCGATGGTGCTGCTGATGTCGGGCACGTTGCCGGAGGCGAGACCGGTGGTCCACTTGGTGTAGAAGTCCGCCCAGGAGAAGGTCTCAATGGTGATGTTTACTTTGGGGTGGAGCTCCATAAACTCGTCGGCCGCCGCCTGGATCTT
>CALWYI010000150.1 GCA_944385715.1 uncultured Oscillospiraceae bacterium
ATTGTCATTTCGTCCCACAGCACCCTCTCTTCTTAAAAAAATCTTATAACTTTCCCTGCTTTCATTTTAATCCCAACACCTGTACAATACGAACAGAAGCATGTGGCAGCTCAACGATACGGCAGAAAGGGAACGGCGCTCATGGACGGCCAGCGGCACTTGACAGACAGGCAGAAAAAGTGGATCGCCGGCGGCGGTCTGGCCCTTTTCTTCCTGCTCTCCGCCCTGGTGTTCTGGTTTGCCGGGCGGCCCCTGATCCAGTTCGCCCAGGAGCCGGAGCGCTTCCGCCAGTGGGTGGACCAGCAGGGGCCCTGGGCCCCCCTCCTCTTCACCGGCATGGTGATCCTCCAGGTCATTGTGGCCGTGATCCCCGGGGAGCCCCTGGAGATCGCCGCGGGCTACGCCTTCGGCGCGGTGGAGGGGACCCTTCTGTGCGTCCTCGGCACCTTCATCGGCGGCATGCTGGTATTTCTGCTGGTGCGCCGCTTCGGGGTGCGGGCGGTGGAGGTGTTCTTCCCGCCGGAGAAGCTCCGGCGGCTGCGTTTTCTGCAGAACGAGCGGCGGCTCAACCGCTGGGTGTTCCTGATCTTCTTCCTGCCCGGCACCCCAAAGGACGTGCTGTGCTACTTCGTGGGACTCACTCCCATGCCGCTGCGGACCTGGGCACTCATCAGCGCCGTGGCCCGACTCCCCTCCATCGTCACCTCCACCGTGGGGGGCAACGCCCTGGGAATGGGCAACTACACCTTCGCCGTCATCGTGTTCGCGGCCACCCTCGCCGTCAGCGGGCTGGGGCTGCTGCTCTACCGGGCCGTCTGTTCGGCCAGAGAAAGGAGAAAATCATGATCGCACTGACCTTCCTGCAGCATGTCACCCGCTGGATCGGCATTCTGTTCCTCGCCTTCTACGCCTACCAGCTGCTGTATATCCCCGTGTCCCTGGCCCCCCGAAAAAAGCAGACCGGCCAGGCTCCCCTCCGGCGCTACGCCATCCTGATCTCCGCCCGGAACGAGGAGGCGGTCATCGCCCAGCTCCTCGACAGCATCAGCCGGCAGGACTACCCCGCCGATCTGGTGGTGCCCTTCGTGGTGGCAGACAACTGCACCGACGCCACCGCCCGGGTGGCCCGGGACGCCGGCGCCGTGGTCTACGAGCGCTTCGACAAGCAGCACGTGGGCAAGGGCTACGCCCTCAACTTCCTCCTCCAGCAGATCCGGGACGCCTGGGGGGACGAGTACTTTGACGGCTACTTCGTCTTTGACGCCGACAACCTCCTCCAGTCGGACTACATCACCCGGATGAATGAGGTCTTCGGCGAGAAATACCAGATCGTCACCAGCTACCGCAACTCCAAGAACTTCGGCGACAACTGGATCTCCGCGGGCTACGCCCTGTGGTTCCTCCGGGACGCCGCCTTCCTCAACTACCCCCGTTCCCGGCTGGGCATCAGCTGCGTGGTGGCGGGCACCGGCTTCCTCTTCAGCCGGGAGATCATGCTCCGCTGCGGCGGCTGGCCCTTCCACACCCTCACCGAGGACACGGAGTTCACCGTCCACAGCATCATCCAGGGGGAGCGCATCGGCTACTGCGGCGAGGCGGAGATCTTCGACGAGCAGCCCACCCGCTTCAGCCAGTCCTGGCGGCAGCGGCTGCGCTGGTCCAAGGGGTACATCCAGGTGCTCCTCAAGGACGGCGGGAAGCTCTTTGCCGGGCTCCTGGGCCGCAACAGCCTCTCCTGCTTCGACATGATCATGTCCATCCTTCCCGCCATGGTCCTCACCCTGGTGAGCGTGTTCGTCAGCGTCCTGGTCACCGCCCTGCAGCTCATCGCCGGTCAGGATATCCTGCCCCTGCTCACCACCTCCCTGGTATCCTTCATCCCCGCCTACTTCCTGCTGCTCCTGGTGGGCGCCATCACCACCGTCACCCAGTGGAAGCGCATCCGCACCACCCCGGTGAAGAAGGTCCTCTACACCTTCACCTTCCCCCTCTTCATGCTCACCTACATCCCCATCTGCGTGGCGGCGGTGTTCAGCAAGGTGGAGTGGAAGCCCATCGAGCACAAGGTGGCCGTGTCCATCCAGCAGATGAAATAATAACGATATCTCCCTCTCTTACTCTCTCTTCTATCTCCCATACGGGGCAAAGGCGCCCGGCCAAATGGCCGGGCGCCTTTGCGTTTCCAGGTCTGTCAAGAATTTTTACTTTATAAATCAAATGCCCTTTACAGTTTCACTTCCGCCCGGCTCAGGCACCGCACGCCCGCTATCATCAGAACGATCAGCAGCGCCACGCCCGCTCCGGCCCACGCCGCAGGCGGCAGAGCGCCCACCAGCCACAGGATGCCATCCCCCATCCGGGCCAGGAGGCTGGTGCCCCCATCGGAGGCTTTGCCCACTGCGGCGGGGACCAGCATACATCCTGCCCACAGGAGGATCCACAGCACCCCGAAGCCCCTGGTGCCAAAGCGGTGGGTGATCCCGGTAAAAAACACCGTCACCACCGGCAGCGCCACCAGCAGCGCCGCTATGATCTGCCAGCGGAACACCAGCTCCATGGAGATGTCGTTGGTATAGCCGGGGTACAGCAGGCGGTAGAGGCCCGCCTCCCCGTGCCACAGGACCCAGGCGGCGAAAATGCCCGCCACAGCTGTCAGAAGGGTGATGACCGTATCCCACAGGAGGAAGCTCCTCCTGGTCTGGCCCATGGTCACCGCCAGCCGGAACCGGACATAGCCGCTCCAATTGCCCCGGAGCAGTACCCCCGGCAGCAGCCCCGCCAGGGCAAAGAGGCTCCCCATGCAGGCGTAGTCCTGCTCGTCGTTGACGGTGGCGTTGATGATGAGCACCAAGACCACACCGAAGAGCCAGAACCCCGTCACCCAGCCCAGAACCCACAGAGGGTCCCGCCGGGCCGCCCTGAAATATCGCGTTCCTGCCATAAAGTATTCCTCCTTTACAGCCTTACTTCCTGCTTGCGCAGCAGGAGCCACTGGAAGGCGGCGTCCGCCGCCAGGGCGGCAGCGGCAGCCAGGGCCAGCCACCAGGGAAATTCCGCCAGGAACCGGGCGGCTTTCTCCACCAGCTGGGCCACATCCTCCCCGCCGCCGGCGACGGAGAAGCCGCCCACGCCGCCGAACATGCCGAATACCACCACCAGCAGCACTGTAGCGGCCCACCTCCACTTGAAGTAGATGGTGCCCATGATGCTGCCCAGGGAGGAGGCCGCCACAAGAATGGCCAGGATGCTGGGGATATTGCTCAGTCCCAGCCGGGAGAACTCCCCCGGCACCAGGGTCCAGATCAGGGCGCTGACGCCCACGGCCGCAGCGATGATCAGTACCCGGTGGAAGTGGTAGCCTGCAAAGATGTTCCGCCGGGTCTCCCCCATGGAGATCAGCAGCGGGATGTAGACCACCTGGGTGCCGTAATTGAGCATGATGATGGTCAGGCCCGCGGCCAGCAGCAGGTAGGCCGGGACGGTGGCGGCCAGAGCGGTCAGCTCCAGGCGGCTGGCGCCGACGGCGCTGAGGACCAGCAGGATGGCCAGCACCAGCACCACCACCTGCATCCCCTCCCAGGTGTACCGGGTCCAGAACCGGAGATTACGCCTCATGCCGGGCCTCCTCTCCGCACAGGGCCACAAAGGCCTTCTGGAGGTTCACCATCTGCACCGACACGTCCCGGCTCTCCTCCACCCGCTGGCCGGGCTTCAGGAACACGGTGACGCCCTTGCTGCGGCCCAGGGTCTCCGGGTGGTGGACCTCCAGACCCGCCACGGCGGCGTCCACCTCCTCCGCCTTGCCGCTGACATAGCGCACCCGCTCCAGCAGCGCCTGGGTGTCCTCCACCAGGAGGACCTGCCCCTCGTGGAGGATGATGACCTCCTCCAGCACGTCGGCTGCCTCCTCGATGATGTGGGTGGAGATGACGAAGGTGCGGCCGGTGGCGGCGTACTCCTCCAGCAGCAGCTTGTAGAACTGCTCCCGGGCCACCACGTCCAGCCCCGCCACCGGCTCATCCAGGAGGGTGTAGGGGGCCTTGGAGCACATGGCCACGATGATGGTCACCATGGACAGCATCCCCTTGGACAGCTTCCCCAGCTTCTTCTTGGTATCCAGTTGGAAGAGCTCCACCAGCCGCTTTTCCATGTCCTTGTCCCAGCCGGCGTAGTAGGTGGCGGCGATGCGCAGGTACTCCTTGACCTTGATGGCGGCGATGCCGCTCTCCGCCCCCACGTTCAGCTCCCGGGAAAAGCACAGCTTCTCCAGGGCTTTTCGGTTCTCCCACACAGGTTCTCCGTCTACTAATACCGTACCCTTGGTGGCGGGGTTCTGGGCGGTGAGGATGCTGAGGAGGGTGGTCTTCCCCGCCCCGTTGCGGCCGATGAGGCCGTAGATCTTCCCC